>JBDTLN010000093.1:0-7466 GCA_039934795.1 Bauldia sp.
GAAGACGATGAGCAGCACCAGCATGACGTCGACGAACGGCGTCACATTGATATCGCTAATCGGCCGCGCGCGCCGGCGCCGGTTGTGCTTGCGGAACCCGCCCGGTCCGATCGGCGGTGACATATCGCTCAGACCCTCTCGTCAACCTGGCGCGACAGGATCGCCGAGAATTCGTCGGCGAAACCTTCGAGACGCTGCCCGATCTTGCCGGCGTCGTTCGAGAGCTTGTTGTACGCGACCACCGCCGGGATGGCGGCGAGGAGGCCGAGGGCGGTGGCCAGCAGCGCCTCGGCGATGCCCGGGGCGACCACGGCCAGAGCCGTGTTCTTGGAATTGGCGATTGCCTGGAAGCTCGACATGATGCCCCACACCGTGCCGAAGAGGCCGATGAACGGCGCCGACGATCCGACCGTGGCAAGGAACAGGAGCCGGCGCTCGAGCCGCTCGCTCTCGCGGGCGATCGTCACGTCGAGCACCTTGTCGATGCGCATCTGCAGGCCCATCGGCGAGCGTGCGCCCGCCTCGAAGCTTCGCTTCCACTCGCGCATCGCCGCGACGAAGACCGATGCCATCGCCGTCGGAGTCCGGCCGGAGAGCGACCGGTACAATTCCTCCAGCGACTGCCCCGACCAGAACAGCTTCTCGAAGCGGTCCATCTGCCGGCGGATGCGGCTGTAGAGGATCGTCTTGTCGACGATGATCGCCCACGTCCAGACCGACGACAGCAGCAGCCCGATGATGACGATCTTCACAATGAGATGGGCTTGCTCGAACAGGCTGATCAGCGAGATGTCGCCATTGCCTGCGGCGATGATGGTCTGGGTCACCCCGTCATCGGGCATTTGATCCAACCTCTTTGATTGTCCGAACCTTGCGCGACGGAGGCAGGGGAAGGGTCGGCGACCGCATCCTGGGCCCACAAAATTGCTGGTCGAGCTTCTGATTCCGACCGGCTGTCTCGCCTTCAAACTTGTCAAAACGAGGGCGCACGCCATTCCTGTCAGAGGCTTCAACCCCTTGGCGTTTCTATAGGTATCACGGTTAACGAAACGTTAGCTAGTTGCGCCCGCGACAAGTCGTCCGCGCAGGTCGTCGGGCAGGCGCCGCACCCGGCCGGCGCGATTGACGAGCGCTACGGTGACGGTTGCCTCGACCAGAACCGCGTCGCCGCGCCGCACCGCCTGATCGAGGACGATCCGTGCGCCGGTGGTCCGGGCAAGGCGCGTATCCACTTCCAGCAATTCATCGATCCGCGCCGGCTTGAGGAATTCCAGCGTCATGTGGCGAACCGCGAACGCCAGCCGATCGCCCTCCCCGGCGCCCCGGTCGAGCGCGTCATGGCCGACGCCGAGGAGCCGCAGGAAGTCGGTCCGGCCCCGCTCCAGAAACCTCAGATAATTGGCGTGATAGACGACGCCCGAAAAATCCGTGTCCTCGAAATAGACCCGCACCGGCAGGACGTGCCCGCCGGGCACCAGCCGCCCGGCAAGGTCGGGCCAGGGCTCAGGCGTCCTGGTCATCGGAGAAGAGACCCATCTGCTCGGCGCGGCTGCCCGGCGGCGCGGCGAGGCCGAGATGGGCGAAGGCTTGCCCGGTCAGGATTCGTCCGCGCGGCGTCCGCTGGACGAATCCCTGCTGGATGAGGAAAGGCTCGACGATCTCTTCGATCGCGTCACGCGGCTCGGACAGCGCCGCGGCGATCGTCTCGATGCCGACCGGGCCGCCGCCGAAGCTTCGGGCGATCAGCTCCAGGTAGCGCCGGTCGAGCGAGTCGAAACCGAGCGCATCGACTTCGAGGCGGCGGAGCGCCTTGTCGGCTTCGCGCGCATCGATGGCATCGACCTTGTCGACGGAGGCGAAATCGCGGACCCGGCGCAAGAGCCGCGTCGCGATGCGCGGCGTGCCGCGCGACCGCCGCGCGATCTCGGTGGCGCCGTCCGGCGTGAGGTTCATGCCGAAGATGCGGGCGCCACGGCGGACGATATATTCGAGCTCTTCGACCGAGTAGAAATTGAGCCGCACCGGAATGCCGAAGCGATCGCGGAGCGGAGTGGTGAGCAGTCCGGTGCGCGTGGTGGCGCCGACCAACGTGAATCTCGCGAGATCGATGCGCACCGAGCGCGCCGCCGGCCCCTCGCCGATGATGAGGTCGAGCTGGAAGTCCTCGAGCGCCGGATAGAGGATTTCCTCCACCGCCGGCGACAGACGGTGGATCTCGTCGATGAACAGAACGTCGCGCTCTTCGAGATTGGTCAGGAGCGCGGCAAGGTCGCCGGCCTTGGCGATCACCGGCCCCGAGGTGGCGCGGAAATTGACGCCGAGCTCGCGCGCCACGATCTGCGCCAGCGTCGTCTTGCCGAGTCCGGGCGGCCCGACGAAGAGGACGTGGTCGAGCGCTTCACTCCGCCCGCGCGCCGCCTCGACGAACACTTTCAGGTTGGCGCAGGCCTGCGCCTGGCCGACGAACTCAGACAGGAGCTGCGGCCGCAAGCTGTTGTCGGCATCCTCCTCCCGCGCCTGCCCGGAGACGAGGCGGACGGGATCGCTCATGACGCCGCCTCCGCAGAGCGCCGCTTGCCCCGCGTCAGACGCCAGCAAACCACCGTCCCGACGAGCCCCGCCGCGACGAGCGTCGGGAAGAGGAAATTGGCCGTGTCGGACCCTCCGGCGAGCTGGCTCCAGACCGCCCCGGCGACCGCGCCGAACAGGCAGGCGAGGCCGAATGACATGCCGCCATACATGTCCTTCAGCGCCACCAGCGCGCCGACACTCACTGCCGGTATGATCCCGAACGGGTAGGACGCCCACAGCCCGTAGACGATCATCGCCAGCATGACCCATATCGCGTCCTCGGGTTTCCATATCCCGAGGCCGAACACGGTGAAACCAATCATCACCACGAGCCCACCGACGATCGGCCCGATGAGCGCGAACACCGCGACGGTAGCGGCGAAGCGAAGCGCCGGCCGGCGGCGCCCGCCCTCGACTGAACCCTGGTCCGCCACGCTCATCGCATCGCCTCGCGGCGGAGACCCCGCGTCACCCACCAGCACGCCAACGTCGCCACGATCGCCCCGACAAACGCCAGCGTCCCAAGATAGACATACCCCGCGCCCGTGCTGGCAAGATAGACGCCCCAGATCGCGCCGACGGCCGCGCCCAGCGCCAGCGCAAAGATCGGCGTGACCGGTCGCGACAGGACGTCCCGCACCGCGACGACGAAGCCGGCGACCGCTGCCGGAATCGCGCCGATCGCATAGCCGTAGGCCAGCGACAACGGCAGGGCGTGAAGCGCATCGTCAGGGACGCCGCGCAGCATCAGCCCGATGACGACGACCAGCCAGCCGACGAGCGGCCCGAGCACAATGAACGCCGCGAAGCGAACGAGCGCGCGCAGATAGACGAAGATCCGTCGCGGGATGGCGGCCGGACCCGAGTCGCTCACCGCGCCAGTTCCTTCAGCCCGAGGCGGATCAGCGTCTCGGTGCTCGCCGCCTCACCGGCGGAACGCGACGCGGCCGCAACCGCGGCGCCGGCCTGAATCTGGGCGTATCCGAGATTGACCAGCGCCGACACCGCATCAGCCACCGGACGCGGCGCCCGGCGTTCGGCGAGGTCGGCCTGGAGATGGACCAGAGCCGGATCGGCGCTCGAATAGGCCGGTGCCTTGTCCTTCAATTCGGCGACGATCCGCTCCGCCACCTTCTTGCCGACTCCAGGGGCACGCGACAGCGCCACCTTGTCCTGCAACGCGATGGCGCTGGCGAGATCGCCCGGCTTGAACACGCCGAGGACGGCCAGCGCCACCTTGGCGCCCACCCCCTGCACCGTCTGCAGCAGCCGGAACCATTCCCGCTCCAGATCGTTGCCGAAGCCGTACAGCCTGATCATATCCTCACGCACATAGGTCTCGATCGACAGCACGGCCGCCTCGCCCGGCCTTGGCAGCGCCTGCAAGGTGCGCGCCGAGCAGAACGCCTGGTAGCCGACACCGCCGACGTCGACGATGACCCAATCATCGCCGTAGGAATCGATGACGCCCTTGAGCTTGCCGATCATGGCGCGATTGTTAGCACGAGTCGGCCCGCCACGAAGGCCGGCGGCGGGAAAGGCACCTTAAGGCCCATGGCGACCCAGAAACGCGACCTGCGCACCGGCCGCTCCTACTGGATGAGCCGGCCGCTGCCGCCCGTCCCCGTAGCGCCGCTCGCCGCCGATGTTGCGACCGACGTCCTCGTCGTCGGCGCCGGCATATCGGGGGCGCTGACCGCCGAGGCGCTCGCCGCCGACGGCCATAAGGTCGTCATCGTCGACCGCCGCGGACCGGTGCGCGGCTCGACCCCGGCGAGCACTGCTCTCGTCGAGTTCGAGATCGACGTGCCCCTCGTCAAGCTGGCTGGACAGATCGGGTTGCCTGCCGCCGAGCGCGCCTGGCGGCGCTCGCGCCTCGCCGTCGACAGCCTGGCGGCGCGCACCCGTGCCCTCGGCATCGCCTGCGATCTCGTACGGCGCGACAATCTCTACCTTGCCGGCGACATGCTCGACGCCGATCGCCGCGCCGCCGAATGCGCGGCGCGCCGGGCGGCGGGTATCGAAACGCGGCTCCTCTCCCGGAGGGAACTGAAGGAAGGCTTCGGCATCGCCCGAGAGGCCGCGCTCCTGGCCTATGACGACATTGCCCTCGACCCGCGCCGCCTTACCGCCGGCTACCTCCGTGCCGCCGTCGAACAGGGCGCCCACATTCACGCGCCGGTGGACGTCACCGACATCGCGGTGGCTCGGAGCGGCATCACCGCATCGACCCGCGACGGGCCGGCCATCCGCTGCAAACACCTCATCCTCGCCACCGGCTACGAGATCGCCCACATGGTGCCGAAGCGCGGCCACCAGGTCGCATCGACCTACGTCATCGCCACGAAGCCGCAGCCGCGGAAGCTTTGGCCGGGCGAGTGCTTCATCTGGGAAGCCTCCGAGACGTATCTCTATGTCCGCACCACGCCCGACGGACGCATTATCTGCGGCGGCGAGGACGAGGACTTCGCCGACGACGCGGCGCGCGACGAACTCATTCCGAAGAAGGTCGCGGCGATCCGCCGCAAGCTCGGCAAGCTCCTGCCGGGGATCGACACCACGCCCGACTACGCCTGGGCCGGCGCCTTCGGCGTCAGCGACACCGGCCTCCCCTCGATCGGCGAAATTCCGGGCAAGAAGAACTGTTGGGCGGTCCTCGGCTTCGGCGGCAACGGCATCACCTACAGCCGCATCGCCGCCGACATCATCCGCGCCGCCCTCGCCGGCAAGGCCGACCCCGATGCGGGGCTCTATGCCTTCAGGCGCAGCCGCGCCGACCGCTGATGCGCGTGGCAGATGGCGATGGCGAGCGCGTCGGCGGCGTCGTCGCTGTCGAACTCGGCGCGCGGCAGGAGCATCCGCACCATCGCCCGGATTTGACCCTTCTCAGCATGTCCGGCGCCGACGATGGTCTTCTTGATGGCGTTCGGCGCGTATTCGGCGACGGCGAGGCCCGCCGCTGCCGGTACGACCAGCGCTATCCCGCGCGCCTGGCCGAGCTTGAGGGTCGCCGCCGCATCGCGGTTGACGAAGGTCTGCTCGACCGCCGCCTCGTCCGGGCGATGCAGCCGGACGACCTCGGATAGCCCGACGTGCAGCGCCAGAAGGCGCGACGCCAGATCGCCGTCGAGCGGCGCCCGCACCGTCCCGGCGGCGACGAAGGCGAGGTTGTTGCCGGTCATCGCGATCATCCCCCAGCCGGTACGGCGGAGGCCAGGATCGACGCCGAGGATGCGAATCGTCACTGTCATGTCTAGGCGTTACGCCGAACCTGTCGCCTTGCCAAACGGACGGCATGGCAGCGCCGGGGGAGCGTGCTAGCTTCGGGGCGGGGCGAACGCGAAGGCAAAAGAAATGCGGATCCATCAGGCGACAATTCTTCTCTTTGCCGGCGCTCTCGCCGGTCAGGTCGCGAGCGCGGCGGCCGACGACCTGCAGATTCCGCCACGCAAGGCCGGCCAATGGGACATCACCATGGCGATGGGTCATGGCCTGCCGGAAATGAAGGCGCAGATGTGCCTCGACGACACGACCGACAAGGCGATGATGGCGGCCGGCCTGTCGCTGTCGAAGACCGTGTGTCCGGAACAATCGGCCGTCCGCGACGGCGACGATATCGTCATCGATTCAAAATGCGAGATGGGCCGGATGAAGACCGCGTCGCACATCGTCATCTCAGGCGATTTCCAGTCGACCTACACGGTGCACATAACCGGCACCATCGAAGGAATGCCGAAGGGCATGAGCAACAAGACGGATATCACCCAGACCGTGACCTGGGCCGGCGCCGAATGCACCGGCGGCCTGAAGCCTGGCGAGATGGCGATGCCGGGCGGCATCAAGATCGACGCCACGAAGCTGATGAAATCGATGGGCGGAGGCTGACGTGCCTCAGGTGCGCCGAAGCCGGACCGCACCGCTCGCCAGCGTCACGCCGATCACGGCGAACACAATTCCCGCGATCGTCGTCCCGGTCGGAATCTCGCCGAGGACCGGCACGGCGACCAGCGCTGCCAGGGCCGGCGGCAACGCCGTGAACACAGCTGCCCGCGAAGCGCCGAGACGCGCCACCGCAGCGCCGTAGCAGGTGAGCGCAACGATCCCGGAGAGGACGCCTTGCGAGACGATCTGGCCCACCACCATGGCGGGGCCTGCGGCGACGATGGCTGACCCGCCTTCGGCGAGCGCAAGCGGCAGGAGGAGTATTGTCGACCACGCCGCAACGATGCCGGATGCGGCGATGGCGGTGAGGCCGCTTCGCTTGAAGGCGTGGGTGTAGATCGCCCACAGCGCCGCGCCGAGCGGGATGAGGAGTTGGCCGAGACCCGAACCAGCGATCACGGGACCGCCGCCGATCAGCGCCAGCGCAACGAGGATCGCCGCGAAGCCGCCGAGCCGCTCGATGCCGAAGCGCTCCCGGTAGAGGACGACCGCGATCGCCGCCACGAAGAACGGCATCGTGCCACCGAGCAGGACGCCGATCTCGGCCGCTCCAGCATGGCGCATGCCCTCGGCAACAATCAGGAAAAAAGGCGCCCCGGCGCCGAGCACCATCAGACCGATGAGGCGCCGGTCGACGCCCTTCGGCAACAGCCCGACGCGCCACCAGAACGGCGCCAGCGCGATGGCCGGGACGGCGAACCGGAAAATGCCGAGCCATGCCACCGGCAGATGGGCGCTCACCGCCTGCCGGGTGGTGACGATCCAGACGGCCCAGATGACGACGGTGACAAGGGCGAAGAGAACGCCGGCAAGTCGCTGCGAAACAATGGGAAAGTGAAGGCGACGATGGACTGTTGTGGCGGTCATGACGTGTCCTCGCGGCAGAGCGTTTCGATACCAGGAAGATGTGCTGTGTGAAGCGCATTTTCATTGCGAACATGGCCGTATTAGAT
>JBDTLN010000094.1:0-7443 GCA_039934795.1 Bauldia sp.
GACGCGATCGCCGACCTGGAATATGTCCTGAAGGCGGTGGGAAATGATGATCTGCGCGACGCCCTGCTTCTTCAGTTCGATCATCGTCTCCAGCAGCCGCTCGGTGGCCATGACCGAAAGATTGGCGGTGGGCTCGTCGAGGATCACGACCCGCGGCTCGAACGAGATGGCGCGTGCGATGGCGACGGATTGCTGCCGCCCGCCCGACAGACTTTCGACGCGCTGATACACCGAATTGACGTCGACCTTCAGGCGCTTCAGCACGACGTCGGCTTCTGCATACATCTTCCGCCGGTCCACGAACGGGCCGCGCTTTGGCCAGCGTCCGAGAAATATGTTCTGGCCAACGTCCATGTTCCCGCACAGCGCGAAGTCCTGATAGATCATTTCGATGCCGACCCCGCGACTCTCGTGTGGGTTGGTGAAATGCGTCGCCTTGCCAGCCACCAGGACCTCGCCGGAATCGCGCTGGTAAGCGCCGGTCAGAATCTTCATCAGCGTCGACTTGCCAGCGGAATTGTCCCCGACGAGGCCGAGGATCTCGCCCTTCCGCAGCGTCAGGCTGACATTGTGCAACGCGCGGACGGCGCCGAATGCCTTGTTGATATGCCGCATCTCGACGATCGGCGCCGCGGCCGGAGCATCAGACATTGGCACCCTCCCTTGCGATGGTCGGTCGTGACCTGCTCCACAGAAGGCGCAGCGTCGAAAAGATGTTGGCCTGGCGCACCCAGATATCGATGAGCACAGCGACGATCAGGATGACGCCGACGAACACGTTCACCCAGTGCTGCGGCATGGCGTAGCCCTCGACGTTGAGCTGAAGCAGCGCCCGAATCAGCGTGATGACCGCCGCGCCGGCGAGCGCGCCGATCATGGTGCCATAGCCACCGAAGATCGAGCCGCCGCCGATGATGACCGCAGCGATGCCATCGAGTTCACGGAACTGGCCGGCGACTGGATTGAAGCTGCGGAAATACGCGATGTTGATAAGCCCCGCCATGGTCGCGCAAACCGCGCAGAAGACCAGTGCGATGAAGCGAACGCGATCGGTGTTGATGCCGGCGTAGTCGGCCGCGCGGCGGTTGCCGCCGGTCGCGTATATGCGCTGGCCGAAGGGCATGAAGGCGAGGACGATGCCGGCCAGAATGGCGACAAGGACCATCCATACCGTCTGCACGCTGACGACATCCGCCAGCGCGCCGAATATCCCCGGCGGCTGTGGCAGGCCGGTGTAGGCGATGATGTCGCCGATCTTGCGGCCGATAAGATTGTATCCCTCCTTGAAGCCGGTGAGCTGCTGGCCGGACACCAGCCACGCCGCGAACCCGCGCGCGATGTAGAACATTCCGAGGGTCGCTATGAACGCGGGAAGCTTCAGCCAAACCGTCAGCGCGGCGTTGACGAAGCCGGCGGCCAGCCCGACGGCGAAGCCCACCGCTATCGCGGTGACAGGGTCGGCGCCAAGGGCCTTCAGCGAATAGGCGGCGGCGCTGCCGGCGAGCGCCAGAACCGCACCTACGGAAAGATCGATGTCGCCGGCGGCAATGACGTAGGTGAGGCCGATGGTGATGAGCGCCACCTCGGTATAGTTCAGAAGGATGGCGAACGTGTTCGGCAGGTGGGCCCAGTAGTCGGGGCGGAGATAGAGGCCGATCAGCCAGAGGACGACGGCAAGTATGATCGCCAGCGCGTCCCGGCGGGCGAGGAACTTTCCAAAGCCCCTGGCGGTGAGCGCCTTGTCCTGCGCCATGCCGCCTCTTGTCTGCGCGCCTTCGATGGCAACGCCCCCAACCTCCCGGGCCGGAGGCGCCGGCTTCCCCGTCAGGCGGGCCCAGATGCGCGCCGGCACACCGCGGCGGATGATGAGCGGCTCGATCAGCACGGCGACCAGAAGGAGGATACCGATGAATGCCGGAACCGCTCCGGCCGGCAGGGAAAAGACGGCTTGCACCTCGGTCGGCTCGCCGCCGACCATCACGGTCCGCGTGATCGGCCAGCCTTCGCGCAGGACCTTGTTGATGAGTACGGTCAGCAGCGCGCCGAGGAAGCTGCCCACGACCCGGCCCCGCCCGCCGAGGATGGAGGCTCCGCCTATGATCACCGCGGCGATGACGATCAGCTCGGCACTCAGGCCCGCCTGGGGTGAAACGCCTTTTTCCTGTGCGGTCGCCATGAAGCCGGCAAGCGTGGCGCAAAGCGACGACAGCAGGTAGGCGCGCACCCGGACCCATCGCGTCGGGATGCCGGCGTAGATCGCAGCCTGTTCGTTGCCGCCGGTTGCGAAGGTTTCATATCCCCACCGCGTCTTGGCGAGGACCACGGCACCGACGGCGACGACGATCAGGACGATGATGATCTGGTTGTTGAAGCCCCACCCGTTGGTTTCGCCGAGGCGAAAGAACCACTCAAAGTCCTTCGCTTTCGCTTGATAGAGAATTGATTGTCCGCCGGTCAGCCCGAGGATGAAGCCGCGGCCGATGAGCAGAATGGTGAGGGTGGCGATGAAAGCCGGTACGAGCAGGATCGTAACCAGCACGCCGTTGACCAGACCGATGAAAATGCCCAGCACGAGGCAGACGGCGATCGCCTGCGTGACGCCGAGATCGTAGTGGTGCGGGTCGAAGACCAGCGCAAAGACGCCGCCGATCAGGCCGAAGGTCGAGCCAACGGACAGATCGATGTCCTTGTTGACGATGACGAAAGTCATGCCCACGGCCATGACGCCATAACGCGAGGCGTCGCGGAAAAGAGCGTGGAACGCGTCGATCGAGCCGAAGAAGCGAGGGTTGAGGAAGGCGCCGACGATGTAGAGAAGCGCCATCAGGACGAGGAGGCCAACCTCCCACCCGCCGAATAGCTGAGAAGGTCGGCGGCCGAGCAAGGACGAGGGGGACGTCATACGGTCACTGGCCCAGGCCCTAGGAAAGGAGTCGCGAGAGAGCTTAGCCCTCTCGCGACGTTTTCAGAAACCGGCCGTTGGCCTAGTTTTCGAAGTGCTTGCCGACCATTTCGACCGAGTCCTTCGTCACCAGCTGGGCGCGCGTGTCGAGATTGGCGCCCGAGATGCCGCGGTCGATCTGCAGGTAGAGCTGCATCACCGGCCAGAAGCCCTGGAGAAACGGCTGCTGTCCAAGCGAGCCGGTCAGGTCGCCGCTCTTGATGCCGGCCTGCTGCGGCGGACCGAGGTCAAAGCCGTAGGAGCAGACCTTGTTCGTCAATCCGGTCTGGGCAACCGCCTTGATCAGGGCCGGCGTGAACACGCCATTCGGAGCAAAGATTCCGACCACGTCACCCCGCGACTCGATGAGGGTTACAATGCCTGCGACGACATCGCCGAGATCGGTGTCGATGCCGACATTCTCCGGCCCGGCGTCGACCTTGAACTTGTCGAGCGTTCCGGCGGCCTTGAGCGCCGCAACCGTGGCGTTGTAGGCGGCGGTAACGCGGTTGTTCACTTCGATGTTGCCCATCGCCGTGCTGCTCGGGAAGACGATCGAGCCACTGGTGACGCCCTTCGCGGCCAAGCACGCCGCCAGGGCGTTGCCCGCGATCGCGGCCGCCGATGCATCCTGACCAGTATGGCTGATATTCAGGCGGTCATAGATGCCGGCGTCGAACGAATTGGTCGTGGCGACCGGGATGCCGTTCTTGTAGGCCGTCTTGACGATGTCGTCATAAGCGCCGGCCTGCGGCGTGGTCATGATGATGCCGTCGATCGTCGGGTCCTGAACGATCTGGTTCAGGATTTCGATTTCGCGGGCCGGGTCGTCGATCGGGTTTTCCGAGCCGAGGAGCAGAATCTTCGCGCCGATCAGGTTGCCGGCCACCGTGGCGCCAACATAGACCGGATCGAAGAACCCGTTGCCGGCGGTGTGGGTGACGATGGCGAACGTCAGGTGACCGTCGGCCGAGTGGAAGTCCTTGGTTGCGGGATTTTCCTTGGCGGCATCATCGAAGCTGTAGCCGCTGACCGCCTTGGCGACCGATCCCGACTGGGCGAATGCGCCGTCGGCGAAGAGCATGGCAACCGCCGCGATTGCGGCTGTCTGTACGATCTTTTGCATTGAGTCTCACCTCCCGTGATGTGCCTTCGACTGGGCACGTTGACTCCGGAAGCATAGAAGGCTGAGGCACGGCAATCAAATGATGAATTGAAAAGTGGCGTTTCAGCTCCAAGCATTGCCGCCGTACTACGGCCACTGTCCTACGTCTTTGATTTTATGAATATATTTGTTTGACTAAAGCGCAATAAACGAGGATTTCGACGGCTCGCTGAAGCCTGACCTTTGATACGACGGTTGCCCCGGCCAGTCGCGGATTTCCCTTTCGTCCGCACGCCAGTATCGATGAGTACGTTCGTTGCATTTCTGGAACATCCATTCCATACCTCCGGCTGAAGGACGCTCTGCGAGGGAGACGCCGTGACCAGAGCCGCGCCAAAGCCGCCGCGCAATTTCGAGCAGTTGAAGGAACTGCTCCTTGCCCGCCGGGAGGACCTGCCTCGCCGCCTTGTCCAGGTCGCCGCCTTCGCTCTTGAGAACCCCGACGACATCGCTTTCGGCACCGTGGCGAGCGTCGCCGCCGATGCCAAGGTCCAGCCTTCGACGCTAATCCGCTTCGCCCAGACCATCGGCTATGCCGGCTTCAGTGACCTGCAGGATGTCTTCCGCTCCCAGCTCAAGTCGCGCTGGCCGGATTACCGCGAGCGTCTTGCCCGCCTCGGCACCGCCGAGGAGAGCGAGGGTGCCGGCGACCTTCTCGACGGCTTCGCCGAAAGCGCCATCGCGTCGATCGAGCGCGTCCGCAACACGATTGCGGCCGCCGACATCGACCGCGCCGCGGCGATCCTCGCCAGGGCAGACACTATCTTCCTCCTCGGCCTTCGCCGCGCCTTCCCGGTCACCGCCTATCTCGCCTACGCCCTCGGCAAGCTCGGCCTCCGCGCCGTGCTCGTCGATCAGGTCGGCGGCCTCGCGCCCGAGCAGATCGCCGGCGCCGGCAAGCGCGATGCGCTGATCACGGTCAGCTTCACCCCCTACACGCCGGTGACCGTCGAGCTCACGCGCCAGCTTGCCGAAAGCAAGGTGCCGGTCATCGCCATCACCGACAGCCCGTTCTCGCCGCTGGCGCCAAACGCGACGGTGCAGCTGGAGATCGTCGAGGCCGACTATTCCGGCTTCCGCTCGCTGTCGGCCACCTTCTGCCTCGCCATGGCGCTTGCCGTCGCGACCGGTGCGCGACGCAAGGGCAACGGCGCATAGCGCCTTTCGAACAAGGGGCGACTTTGGCGAAGGAATACTACTTCCTCAGCGATCTCCATCTCGGTGGCGACGGCGAACTCGAGCATTGCGACTTCGCCGAGGAGTTCGTTGCCTTCCTCAAGGAACTGGCGGCGAAGGACGCCGACACCGAACTGATCATCGGCGGCGACCTCTTCGGCTTCTGGGAGCTGACCAGGGTCCAGGGCCTCGCCAAGCTCGACGAGATCGTCAGCCACCACGGCGCCATCTTCGAGCAATTCCGCCTGACCGGAGCCCGGATCAGGATCACCGTCATGGTTGGCAACCATGACTACGACCTCGCCTGCATCCCGGAATTCGCCGGGCGGCTTGCCTCGTGGAACCTCCATCTCGACACGGCGATCAGCCTCAAGCGCCAGATGCTCGGCAAGACCATCTGGATCGAGCACGGCCAGCAGGTCGACCCGTTCAATGCCTCGCCCGACTATGGCAATCGCTATGCCCTGCCGGTCGGCTACTTCATCACCGAGACGATCGTTGCCGGCGCCAGCCGCTACTCCTCCTTCGGCCACGGCAACTGGCTGAAAGACATCCGCTCGGTCGGCACCGAACGCATCCCCGACTGGATTCTGTCCAACTACTTCTATCGCGAGATGGGTTTCCTCATCCGCGCCGTGCTGACGGTGTTCCTCCTTCTCCTCACGGTGACGCTACTGGCGCTGGCGGCGCAGGCGCTGGAGGAGGCCGGGATCTTCGATGTCAACATCCTCCTCAACAATCGCCTGATGAATTCGCTTGGCTATGTCGGCGACATCATCAGCGCCGTCATCTGGATCAACATGCTGATCCTGTTCTTCATGCTGATCGTCGCGGTACCGGGTTTCTTCGTCCTTCGCGACCTGATGAACACGCTGCGCCGTTTCCGGCTGACCTCGTTCGGGATCGGCAAGCTCGAAGGCGAGAACGACACGGTCTATCTCAACCGCGCCCGGCAGGTCTTTGCCGAGAACCCCGACGCCGCCGTCTACCTCTTCGGCCACACGCACCGCGGCTTCCTCATCGAGGAAAACGGCCGCGTGATCGCCAACATGGGCACCTGGCTGAAAATCCTCAACCGCGTCCCGGTGCGGTTCGGCTATTTGCCCGCGGTCTACTACCCGTCCTTCCGCCTCGGCTATTTCCGGATTTCGGCGGAGGGCTCGCGGCTCGTCATCAACCACGTGGCCATCGACAAGACGCCTGCGCGCGAACTGGATCTCCTGCAGCGTTTCCTGACTCTGGGCCGCGCCCACGCCTTCCCGCGGCCAATCCCGGCGACAACGGCGATCGAAACCGCGCCGGAGCCGCCGGCTAAACCCTGACCGGCTTCCCCTCCGCCTTGACGCGGTCGCCACGCGCTCCGTCATGAGCTTCGGAGGTTTCCAGCTTCTTGCGTGCAATCGAGCCGGCAAGCGGTGAAGATGCGGGCATGAAAGCCACGCGCATCCTGCGGCTTGTCGCTGCGTTCCTGCTGTCCGCTCATGCAGCCGTCGCGCTTGCCGCCTCCGCTCCGCCGGCGAAGGCGCCGGACGGCATGGTGGTCACCTCCCATCACCTCGCCTCGGAGGTCGGAGCGGCTATTCTCCGCGAGGGCGGCAACGCCGTCGATGCTGCTGTCGCGATCGGCTACGCACTGGCGGTCGTCAATCCGTGCTGCGGCAACATCGGCGGCGGTGGCTTCGCCACGATCCGCATGGCCGACGGCACCACGACCGTCATCGATTTTCGCGAGACCGCCCCGGCGGCGGCAACCGGGACCATGTTCCTCGACGCGAAGGGCGACGTGATTCCGCGCAGCAGCCTCGACCGATACAAGGCAGTGGCCGTGCCGGGAACGGTGCTCGGCCTCGACACCATGCTGCGGAAATACGGCACCTTTTCCCGGCAGCGCGCGATGGCGCCGGCGATTGCGCTGGCCGCCGAGGGCTTCGTCCTCGACTGGCGCGACGTCGCGCTGCTTGAACCCCTCACCGAAGCGTTCGCGGCGCAGCCGAATGTCGCCGCGACATTTCTCAACAACGGCCGGCCCTTTGAGGCGCCTGTCATCTACAACACCTGGTATCCCTACGGCATCAACGTCAACGAGGAGACGGTGAGACGCGAGATCGAACACAGCGCGAGACTTGGGGCCGAAGCCTTCGTGCTCGACGCGGGATGGTAT
>JBDTLN010000095.1:0-7429 GCA_039934795.1 Bauldia sp.
CCTATCCCAATTTTCCCGAAGCGCTGCACCCGGTCCTCATCGATGCCGTCCGGCGAGGCCGCCTCGCCGACTTTCGGGTGCCCGACCGGGAGGTGCGGATGAGCCGCTTCTCGATCAATGCGTACGGCTTCTTTGGCGCCGACAAGGTGGCGCTTGGCGACCTGTTTCTTCCGCCGGGCTATCCGGCTGAGGAGGAATGGCTGTCGGCGATCCTCCCGGCAAAGACCAACCGTCCCGGCAAGATTTTCGGCGATCTTTTGGTCGCGCATTTCAGCTTCTACACGCAGGAGCACCGGCTCCTGCAGACCGACATTCTCGAAGGGTACTACGGGCTCGCCAGACTCGAACCCCCGCACCTCGATAAGCCGATCGACAAGGTCCGCCTGAAGGATCTCCTCAGGCCCTGGCGCAAGCCAAGGAGGAAAGGGCCCGACTACGAGATTTCCCTCGTCGACTGAGACGGAGCCGGGACCCGTGTCCCGTCACGCATTCAAGCGCAAGCGGCCGTCCAAACGCGCGACAATGCCCTGGTCGACGTCGGCAAAGCTGCGCTCGGCGCAATAGCGGCGAAAGTCCTCGGCGTCGATCCGCAACTGGTGGCGGGACGGCGGCGCCGAAGCCTTGCGGCGCGCGCGGCGGCTCAGCACTTTCAGCTCGAAGACGAGATTGAGCCGGAGGTCGTTGAGCGTCCATTGGGCGTCCAGCCAGCGGGGCCAGGGCGAATCCCGAAGGAAGCTCTCGTAGAGCCGAAGCGCCGGCCGGTCGTGGAAAAGCCGCTTGCCGAAGCCGTATTTCTTCCAGGGCTTGTCGGCGCCGATGTAGTGGATGACGACCGGCGCGGCTGTCTCCCGAAGGACCGGCTCGCGCCAGACCTTTGGCGCCATGTTCCAGACAGGCGACAGTTCCGCCTGCCGTCCGTCGAGAACCGCGTTGAGGCCGTGCTCGTCCGGCAGGAAGCAGATAGCGGCATTCCGCCGCACGAAGTCCAGTGCCCGCGCGCCGGTCTCGCCGGCATTCCACCGGGCGACGTCGATGAGCAGCACGCCGGTATTGATGTATCGATAGGGCTCGGTCATGCCGAGCGCCGCCGCGTGCTCCCGAAAATTCGCCGCCTGTGCCGCCATCCACGCCGGCCAGCGCCTGCCGGCCGGGGCCGCGGCCAGCGCGAAGGGGCCGCAATCGAGCGAGAAGAGCGCCGAGACGTCGTCGTGGATGGAGAGGTCGGCGTCGAGGTAAAGGATCTTGTCGTAGCGCCCGGCGAAATGCTCGGCGAGGACGAGCTTGACGAGGGTAGCGACCGACAGGCGCGGGTGGACGGCGATGAGGCCGCCAAGCCGCGCCATGTCGAGATCGTCGCAGGCGAGGATTCCCCGGTCCTCCATCCAGCGCCGCTCGACGTCACCAAGCTCCGCAGGCTCGGCGACGATGATGATGTCGAAGCTGTTCCTGGCGGACCTTGAACGGGCGAGAATGCTGGCGGTCACGAACAGCGCTGGAACGAGCATCCTTCGGTCGACGCAAAGACAGATGGCGTTGGCCTTCCGCTCCATCCCTAGGGCGTGCCGCTTCCCGAGAGCGTCAGGGCGGCGCCGCTGAGGCCGTCGCAGAAGGCATCGTCGAAACTGATGCCCTTCTTCCGCCAGTGCACCGGCTTGCCCCGGTAGGCGATTGTCCAGTCGGCAATCCAGCCGAGATCGGCGTCGCTCCAGTCGAGCGTGCCGACCAGTGCCGCGTCGCCGCCGGCGGCTTTCGCGGCAGCCTCGAGATCGGCCGGGTCCGCCGACTTCGCTTGATCGAACGTCGAGAAGGCTGGCGGCAGCGTTGCCTTCGGCGGGAAGACAATGGGCATGCTGTAGAGGAGGGAGGCGTTGCCGGCGGACTGGCGCATGGCTTCATCGCGGGCGTCGTCGCCGTCAACGACGTAGGACCTCGGATCGCGATGGACGCCGAGGAAGATAACCAGCTTCGGCCGGGCTCCAGTCCACGGCTTCCGTCCAAGTCCGGCCAGCGCCGCGTCGATCTTCTCTTGATCGAAGGTGACGGTCAGGTAGTGCGGCCGGTCATACGAGCCCTGCTCGTCGCTGAGTTTTATGCCTTGCTTCAGGTCGAGGTAGCTGAAGTCGACGACGTAGTCGCCAGCGTGCTGGATCATGCTTTCGACGGCCGGATCGTCGGCCAGGCGGCGGTCGCCGGAGATCTTGACCATCAGGCGCCGCAGCGCCTCCTCGAATCCGACTACTCTCCGCTCAGGGGATTTTCCCGATACGACAAACATGGATTGATAAAGCGTCTGAGCGGGAGGCGGCGCGACGCCGAGCAGCAGGACGGCCGCCAGTGCGGTAACGGCGAGACGAAGGGTCCGAACGGCGCGCATGGAGGTTTCTCCCGATTTTCTTGTCTGACATCCTTGCCGCCCGGACAAGCTTGATCTTGCCCCCGCGTCGGCGAGAGGAAATTACGCGGCAACGCAGGGACGGTTTGGAACGTCTTTCCGTGTCCACGCGTTAGATAGCTCTCGACTGGAGCCAAAGGAGCGTCAAATGGACAAAGAGCGGATCAAGGGTGCGGCCCAACAAGCCAAGGGCAGCGTCAAAGAGGCCGTCGGCAAGATGACCGGCGATGCGAAACTGAAAACCGAAGGCAAGATGGAACAGGCCGAAGGCAAGGTGCGCAGCGCGGTCGGCGGCGTCAAGGATGCCGTCCGCGACGCCGCGCGCAAGGCGTAGCCCGTCATTAGCGACAGGGTCGGCGGTCCATGCCTCGGTTCTTCTTTGACGTGATGATCGATGGCATCGTCGTTCGCGACGACAAAGGCATGGACCTGCCTGACCTTGCAGCTGCGCGGAAAGAGGCATTGAGCGCTGCACGAAAAGAGACGGTACAGCGTCTTGCCGATGGCAGGGGATTGCTGAACGGCGCCTTTTTGATCACGGCGGGCGCCGGAGGCGATCCGTTGCTGACGGTACCCTTCGAGGCGGCTCTGGGCTCCCGCTAGTCTGAGCGGCTACCCCTCAGAGCGCTGACGAAACGACCGGCAAACCGAGCCTCGTCGACCGAGACACATACATCGGCGTTGCGCCGGTCCTCTGCCGAGCGGCGGCGGTCGGCGACGGTCGAGCCGCGCGTCAGCGTACCGGTGAGTTCGATGTCGACGCACATCCGCTCGGTGGTGGCCAGCGACCGGTCCTCGGCGATCGCCACGGCGAGAGGGTCGTGCAGGCCGCAGCCGGCGATGCCGGGATACATTGTTGCGTAGGACCGAACGTAGAACTCGGCGATCTCCATCATCACCTGTCCGGCCCGGCCGCCACCGGCGATCTCCTCGCGCATCGGCCGGGTGAGCAGCGTCTTCATGGTGACGTCCATGCCGACGAGGGTGATCCGGGCGCCTGAGCGCAGCACGATCTGGGCCGCCTCCGGATCGTTCCAGAAATTGGCGTCGGCCATCGGCGTCGGGATGCCGCCGATGCCGGGGTGGAAAACCGTGCTCCCCATGATGACGATTTCCTTGAGGAGCCCGGCGATATCGGGCGCCTTGGCGAGCGCCAGCGCGACATTGGTGATCGGGCCGACCGGGCAGAGCGTGATGGCGCCCGGGTTCTCCCGCGCCATGCGGATGATCAGGTCGACGGCATGCTCGGTCACGGGCTGGCCTGCCGGCTCCGGCAGGGCGATCTCGCCAAGGGCGTTCTTGCCGTGGACATGGTCGGCGGCCTTGACGAAGGGCCTCAGCAGGGAGCGGCCGACGCCTTTGGCTACGGGCACGTCGCCGCGGCCGGCGAGTTCGAGGATGCGGAGCGAGTTCGCCGTCGCCGTGTCGACATCGGTATTGCCGAACGTGGTGGTGAGCGCCTCCAGCCGGATGCCCGGCCGGTTCAGCGCATAGAGGATGGCCATGGCATCGTCGATGCCGGTGTCGACGTCGAGGATCATGCGGCAGGGATCGGCCATGGGGTGTCCTTCCGGGAATTGCTATCGCGTGTCGGGCTGCGGCTCGGTGGTGCCGCCGGGCGTCGCCGCGGCGAGTTCGCTGGACGCCGTTCCGGCGCGGCTCCGTCTGCGGTGGGTAATGACCAGGGCCGCCAGCGTCACGACATAAGGCGCGATGTCGGTGAGCTGGTTCGGCAGCCCCTCGCTCTGCAAACGGATGCTGAGTGCATCGGCGAAACCGAAAAGGACGCAGGCGGCAGCCGCGTAGAGCGGGTTGTCGCGGGCGAGCATCACCGCCACGACGGCGATCCAGCCGCGGCCGGCGCTCATGTCCTCGGAGAAGATGCTGACCGTGCCGAGCGAAAGCTGCGCACCGGCAAGGCCGGCGATCGCGCCGGCGACCAGCACGGTGACGACGCGATAGGCCCGGACATTGACGCCGAGGGCTTCGGCGGCGTCCGGCCGCTCGCCGACACCGCGCAGGCGCAAACCGAGCGGCGTGCGGAAAAGGACGATGCTGATGACGATGACGAGCAACCAGGCAAACCAGGTGAGGATCGTCTGCCGCCCGAAGCCCCAGCCGATCACCGGGATCTGCTGGATGGCTGCAATGCGGATCTTGTCGAGGCCGACGATGGCCGGGTCGCTGAAGGTGCCGCTGACCCCGAACATCTGGCGCAGAAGATAGGCGGTGAGGCCGGAGGCGAGCAGGTTCATGCCGATGCAGATGACAATCGGGTCGCCGCGAAAGACGGTCGCGCCATAGGCGAGCATCAGCGAGAAGACGACCGTGCCGACGATGGCGACGGCAATGCCGCCGGTGGCGCTTCCGAGATAGTAGCTGCCGACGATCGCGGCGAAGGCGCCGATCAGGATCTGGCCTTCCAGCGCGATGTTGAACACGCCGACCCGGCCGCACAGCACGCCGGCGAGGGCGGCAAGGAGAATCGGCGTGATCGCCTGCACCGCCGACTGCATCAGGAAGGGCGTGATCAGGTCGAACATCGTCAGCGTCTCTGCATGCCGTGACGGACGGCGAGAAAGAGGATGATGATCGACTGGAGAACGATGGTCAGGACGCGCGGCACCGCCGTCTCGCGCTGCATGGCGAAGCCGCCGGTCTGCAGCGCGGCGAAGAACAGCCCGCCGCAGATCGCGCCGATCGGCTCGCCATTGGCGAGGAGCGCCGCCATCAGGCCCGACCAGGTATAGGCCGGCGTCAGGAGCGCGCCGTCGGTGAAGCGGAACTGCGATCCAAGGACGACGATCGCCCCGACGATGCCGGCGATGGCGCCGCTGACGAACATGACCCGGATCGCCTGGCGATCGAGGCGGACGCCGCCATAGCCGGCGAAGCGCACATTGCTGCCGCGCATCCGCAACTCGTAGCCGACGACGGTCCGCCGGTCGAAGAAAACAACCAGCGCGGCGATGGCGGCGATGAGAAGGACACCAACATTGAGGGCGCCGGTCAGTACGACGAGGCGCGCGCCCTCGGGGATCATTTCGGTCTGGGCGAGGCCGGTGTGGACGTCGCGGAGCGGGAATCCGACGATGTAGGAGGCAACGCCGATCGCCGGATAGCTGAGGAGGAGGCTGGAGATCAGCATCGGGATGCCGTGGCGGGTTTCACCCCAGGCGGCAAGAGCCGCATAGAGGCCGGCGCAAATTGCCGCCGCGGCGAAGGCGGCGATGATGAGCACCGGTCCCGGCGCCGGCAGGTAGAGGGGAACGAGCGCGGCGACGAGGCCGCCGATCACCATCTGTCCGTCGCCGCCGAGATTGATCATGCCGCCGCGGAGCGGAATCGCGGCGACGAGGGTCATTCCGACCAGCGGCACCGCCCAGTTCAGTGTGTTGGGCAGGCTGTCGGGTGAAAGCGAGCCGACAAGGATTTCATAGTAGGCGGTCGCCGGATTGGCCCCCGAGACGAAAACGAGAATGCCGCCGATGACGATGCCTAAGAGGATCGCGGTGGCGACCGGCGGCAGGCGAAGGCGCCGGGCGCTCTTGCCGGCTGACGGGGCGACGCTCACGCCGCCTCCGCCACGCGCCCCGCCATGAGGAGACCGAGGGCTTCTTCGCTGGCCTCGTCGGCCGGCACGTCGGCGAGGATGCGGCCCTCATACATGACGAGGATGCGGTCGCTGAGGGCGAGGATCTCGCCGAGTTCCGCCGAGATGAGAAGGATCGCCCTGCCCTTCCGCCGCTCGCCGAGGAGCTGGCCGTGGATAAACTCGATGGCGCCGACATCGACGCCGCGGGTCGGCTGCTCGGCGATCAATACCGGCGCCTCGTGCGACAGCTCGCGGGCCACTACGACCTTCTGCAGATTGCCGCCCGACAGCGTGCCGACCGGCAGCTTCTCGTTTTGAAGTCTGATGCCGAATTTCTCGATCAGCATCCGCGCGCGGCTGGCCATCGCCGCCGGATCGAGCCGGCCGCCGCGGGAGAGCGGCGGGTGGCGCTGGAAGCCCATGGCGAGGTTGTCGGCGGCGCTCGCCGGGAGCGCCGTGCCGACCGTGGCGCGATCCTCGGGGATATAGGCGAGCCCGGCCTCGCGATGCGCGTCGACGCCGCCGGCGGTGACGTCGACGCCCTTGACCGTCACCGATCCGGCGTCCGGGGCGCGCAGGCCGATCAGCGCCTCGACCAGTTCGCTCTGGCCGTTGCCGGCGACGCCGGCAATGCCGACGATCTCGCCGGCCCGCACGGCCAGGTTCACCCGGTCGACGAGGGGCCTTGCATGGGGCGCGGCGACGGTGAGGTTGACCGCCTCGAGAAGCGGTGCGCCGGGCGTCGCGGCCGGCCGGTCGATGCGGAGGTTAACGCTCCGCCCGGTCATGGCGCGGACGATCTCACGCTCGGAAGTGTCGCGCGTCACCATCCGGTCGACGACGCGGCCGTCGCGCAGCACCGTGACGCGGTCGGTGATCGCCATCACCTCGTGGATCTTGTGGGTGACGAAAAGGATGGTCCGCCCGTCGGCGACGAGGTGCCGCATCACCGCGAAAAGCCCGTCGCGCTCCTGCGGCGTCAGCACGGCGGTCGGCTCGTCGAGAATGAGGATGCGCGCCTCGCGATAGAGCGCCTTCAGGATTTCGACACGCTGGCGGACGCCGACCGAAAGCCTGCCGACGACGGCGCCGGGATCGACGACAAGCTGGTAGCGCTCGGCGAGTTCGGCGACGCTCTGGCGCGCCACCCGCTGGTCGACAAAGATGCCCCGGCGCGGCTCCTTGCCATAGGTGACGTTCTCCCAGACGGTGAGCGAATTGAACAGCTTGAAGGCCTGGTGGACCATGCCGAGGCCGGCGGCGATGGCGTCGAGGGCCGAACGGAAGCGGACTTCGTGACCGCGGAGGAGGATGGTCCCCTCGTCGGGCTGCTGCAGCCCGTAGAGGATGCTCATCAGCGTCGACTTGCCGGCGCCGTTCTCGCCCATGACCGCGTGGATCTCGCCCCGTTCGACGGCGAGATCGACGTGATCGTTGGCCAG
>JBDTLN010000096.1:0-7364 GCA_039934795.1 Bauldia sp.
TCGGCGACATCGAGGGCCTGCCGTTCTTCGAGGCCATCCGCCAGCTCGGCAACGACCTGCCGCGCGGCGATGCCGTCTACATCCACCTGACCCTCATGCCCTACATCGCCAGCGCCGGAGAACTAAAGACCAAGCCGACGCAGCATTCGGTCAAGGAGCTCCGCTCCATCGGCATCCAGCCGGACATCCTGCTCGTCCGCTGCGACCGCCCGATCCCGCGCGACGAGCGGCGCAAGCTCGCCCTCTTCTGCAATGTCCGCGAGGGCGCCGTCATCCAGGCTCTCGACGTCGCCAGCATCTACGATGCGCCGCTCGCCTATCACGCCGAGCGGCTAGACGACGAGGTCCTCGCTGCTTTCCACATTCCCGACGCGCCGCAGCCGGTCCTCGACAAGTGGACCTCGATCCAGGGCCGCATCCGCAATCCCGAGGGCGAGGTAACGATCGCCATCGTCGGCAAGTATGTCGGCCTCAAGGACGCCTACAAGTCGCTGAACGAAGCGCTCCAGCACGGCGGCATCGCCCACAAGGTCAAGGTCAACCTCGACTGGATCGAGTCCGAGATCTTTGAGAAAGAGGACCCGGCGCCGTACCTCGAAGGGGTCAACGGCATCCTCGTCCCCGGCGGCTTCGGCGAGCGCGGCTCGGAAGGCAAGATCGCCGCCGCCGGCTTCGCGCGCCGCCGCAACGTGCCGTATTTCGGCATCTGCTTCGGCATGCAGATGGCGGTGATCGAGGCGGCCCGCAGCCTCGCTGGCATCGACAAGGCCGGCTCCTCCGAGTTTGGCCCGACGCCGGAGCCCGTCGTCGGCCTGATGACCGAATGGATGCGCGGCAACATGATCGAGAAGCGGCGGGCCGGCGGCGACCTCGGCGGCTCCATGCGCCTCGGCGCCTATCCGGCGATGCTGGAGCGCGGCTCGAGGATCGCCGGCATCTACGACTCCGCGGAAATCTCCGAGCGCCACCGTCACCGCTACGAGATCAACATCAACTATCGCGACCGCCTCGAGCAGCACGGCATGCGCTTCGCCGGCATGTCGCCGGACGGCCTGCTGCCCGAGACGATCGAGTTCATCGACCATCCCTGGTTCATCGGCGTGCAGTATCACCCGGAGCTGAAATCCCGCCCCTTCGACCCCCACCCGCTCTTCGCCAGCTTCATCGGCGCGGCAATCGATCAGAGCCGGTTGGTCTGAAGCGGCGACCGCCGCGCTACGGCTTGGTCACCAGAAAATATCCGCCCGACTTGCCCTTCTGCGTGCCGCTCGGGAACTGGTTGAACATCGCCACCAGCAGCGTCGTCGCCGGCACCCAGTAGGGCACGTAGTAGGCGCGGTCGACGTCCATGATGAGGACGAGGTCGTTGATCGCGTCATAGGCGCCGACCGGTGCGTAGTGCGGTCGCGTCGGCCCGTCGGTGACGACGCCGCGGTCGAAATAGACCAGCAACACATTGTTCGCCGACGCCTCGTTGACACTGAGGGCCTTGCGGAAATTGTCGAGCGTCAGTTGCTCGGCATCCTTTGGCTCGGTCGCCTCGATGGTGACGCCGCCGAGCGCCGTCGCCACCATGGTCTCCTTGAGGTAGGTGAGGTAGTCGGCAAACGCGACATCGTTGCCGCTCACCCCGACATCGGCGGTCCATTTCTGGTCGGCGACCTGCTGCAACAGGTCCGCGGGTCCGAGAATCGTATCGTCGGCATCCGGCGGCACCCCGCGGAGCGCATTGACGGCCATCGCCGCCGCCGCCGCGGACGAACCACGCACGGTTCGCTGACCGTTGTAGAAGGGCGACAGGCTCCAGTAGTCGACGGCCTGCGCCCGGCGGAAATAGTCGACATTGTCGGTGATGATCTTGGCATCCGGCCCGAACTTCGCCCCGGCGAGGGCGGTGCCGGCGAGGCACACGGCGGCAAGGGCGAAGGTGAGGAGACGGGTCATGGCAAGCCTCGGTCGAGCGGTTGAGCACAGATCATAGCGATCCCCGACGAAATTCAGGCGACAGCCGCCCTTCCAACTCTTTGCCCGCCCCCGCTATGATCCGCACCATGAAACCCAACAAGCATGTCAAGGCCGGGGCCGCCACCTTCGGCAACGATCTGCCGCTGACGCTCATCGCTGGGCCCTGCCAGATGGAATCGCGCGGCCACGCCTTCGACACGGCCAGCGCCTTGAAGGAACTGGCTGCCAGGCTCGGCATGGGTTTCGTCTACAAGACCTCGTTCGACAAGGCCAACCGCACCAGCCTCAAGTCGAAGCGCGGCCTCGGCCTCGACAAAGCGCTGCCCGTCTTTGCGGCGCTCCGCAACAAGCTCGGCGTGCCGGTCCTCACTGACGTGCATGAGCGCGAGCAATGCGCCGTCCTCGCCGAATTTGTCGACATCCTGCAAATTCCCGCGTTCCTCAGCCGGCAAACCGATCTGCTCATCGCCGCTGCCCGAACCGGCAAGGTCGTCAACGTCAAGAAGGGCCAGTTCCTCGCGCCCTGGGACATGGAGCCGGTTGTCGCCAAGATCGTGGCCAGCGGCAACCGCAACATCCTTCTCACCGAGCGCGGCGCAAGCTTTGGCTACAACACCCTGGTCTCCGACATGCGCTCCCTTCCGGTCATGGCCGAGACCGGCGCCCCGGTCATCTTCGACGCCACCCATTCCGTGCAGCAGCCGGGCGGGCAGGGGACTTCGTCAGGCGGCGAGCGACGCTTCGTGCCGGTGCTCGCCCGCGCAGCGGTTGCGGTCGGGGTCGCCGGCATTTTCATTGAGACGCACGAGGATCCGGACAACGCGCCGTCCGACGGACCGAACATGCTGCCGCTGAAAGACCTGCCGCCGCTGCTTGAGGAACTGATGGCAATCGACGCGATCGCCAAACGGCGGCGCTAGCTGGTGGCCTTCGGCGCGAAGGCGTCACGGATAAGGCCCTTGTCGAAGCCGTCCGGCGGCTCGCCAATGACTGTGAAATAGTAGACCGCCGCCTGATAGACGCCGGCGAGCGCGCTGCCGAGGATCGCGACCGCGGCGAGCAGCATGGCGCATGCGATTGCCAGGAGCAGGGCCGCACCGTCGTTCCCGCGATTGTGCAGCCACAGGCCGCCGCCATACCCGACGAGGATCACAGCGGCGCCGATGCTCCCGAAGACGACCGAGATGCTGGCGTTGCCGATAAGGTTCTCGCCCCAGCTTTTCTTCAGGAGCGCGGCGCTCTTCTCGATTGCCTCGATCGGGCCGACACCCTCAGCCGCCATCACCGGCACGACGAGGAACGTCGCTACGGTCCAGGCGAGGCCGAGGCCGGCGGCGATCAGACGCCCGACAAAACCGATGCGTTCGGCGACCATGCGGAGGATGATGCCCACCGTTGCCGAGATGATGGCATAGCCGAGAATCTGCCATGTGCGCCGGAAGGCGAGTGCGAGGGCCGACCCTACCGTCGGGTCGCCGCCGTCGAGCCGGGCGATGGCCGCGCCGACCAGCGCCGTGTTGAAGAAGTAGATGATGAAATACTCGACGACATAGAAGCCGAAGAGCCAGACATAGATGCCCTGGAGCTTCGCCGCATCGCCGTCCTTCAACGCGTCGAAGGTTCCAAGCGTGTAGCTCTGGTAGATCAGCCCGCCGCCGACGACCGCGGTGACGATGCCCGAGAGGATCGGCAGGAACAGGAGTTCGCCGTCTGCGTCGAGCACCTTGTAACTTGCCTTGATGATCCGGCAGCTTCGGATGAACCGGTCGACGAAGTCCGTCATCGAACCTTCCAGCGGGCAGTGGACGCCGCGCCTTCCAGGCCGGCCGCTCACCTATCGCGGTGTGCGCTCAAGGAACGGTAAAGCTGCCCGATCTCGTCCGAATCTCGGTTAAAAAACAAAGACTGGAGCGCCTATTTCGTCGGCGCCGATCGTGCCAGCGCCCGCTCGATCCGCCGATCCGGCACAAGCCACATCAGCGCCACGAAGCCGTAGAGGCCAAGCCCCACCCATGGCGTCCAGAACAGGGCCACCAGAATGCCGACGATATAGAACACGACCGACACCCAGCCCTTGATCTCTGCGCCGACCGCCATCTTCAGGCGCGACCCTTCTCCCTGGGCGGCAATAAGCGTCCGCTCAAGGAGGTAGTAGGCGAGCGCCGCCATCAGCAGGTCGAAACCGTAGACCGCGACCGGAAGCGTCGCGAACTCGTTCTCGCCCATCCAGCCGGTGACGAAGGGAATCAGCGAGAGCCAGAAAAGAAGATGAAGATTCGCCCAGAGTACGAGCCCGTTCACATGGCTCCCGGCCTGCAGCAGGTGGTGGTGGTTGTTCCAGTAGATGCCGAGATAGACGAAACTCAGCACATAGCTGATGAAGGCCGGGATAAAGGGCACCAGCGCATTGAGCTCGGTGCCATGCGGCACCTTCAGCTCGAGAACGAGAATCGTGATGATGATGGCGATGACGCCATCGCTGAACGCCTCAAGCCGGCCCTTGCCCATGCCTCACCCCCGTCCGCGATAGGGCGCCACGCCCTGGTCCGGCAGCCACAAATCCGCCGGAGGCGCGCCGGTCTGCCAGAAGACATCGATCGGCATACCGCCGCGCGGGTTGAAGTAGCCACCTATCCGCAGCCAGCGCGGCTTGAGAAGGACGGCGATCTTCTTGGCGATCGTCACCGTCACGTCCTCATGAAAGGCGCCGTGATTGCGGAAGGATTGCAGATAGAGCTTCAGCGACTTCGACTCGACCAGCCATCTGTCCGGAACATAGTCGATAACAAGATGCCCGAAGTCCGGCTGGCCGGTTACCGGGCAGATCGACGTGAATTCCGGAAAGGTGAAACGGGCGAGATAGCCGGCGTCGGGATGGGGATTGGCGACCCGGTCGAGGACCGCCTTGTCCGGGCTGGCCGGCAAGGCGACGGGACGGCCCAGTTGAAGTTTTGCTCTGGCCATGCGTCATCTCCGCGAATTGCGGCCAGTCTATGCTCCGGAAGGCGCTGGCCGCACAAGCCTCTTCCGCCAGTTGCGGGGGTGGGCTAGAAGCGGCCCGCTTGGCAGGAAGAGGGGTCTGCAATGACCGCGATCATCGACATCATCGGCCGCGAGATACTCGACAGCCGCGGCAACCCGACCGTCGAGGTCGATGTCATCCTCGAGGACGGGTCGATGGGCCGGGCCGCGGTGCCCTCGGGCGCCTCCACTGGCGCGCACGAGGCCGTCGAACTCCGCGACGGCGACAAGGCCCGTTATTTCGGCAAGGGCGTCCGCAAGGCCGTCGACGCGGTCAATGGCGAGATCTTCGAGGCGATCGGCGGCATGGAGGCCGAGGGCCAGATCCACATCGACGAGACGATGATGGCCCTCGACGGCACGCCCAACAAGTCGCGCCTCGGCGCCAACGCGATCCTCGGTGTCTCGCTTGCCGTCGCCAAGGCGGCGGCCGAAGCAGCGGCGCTGCCGCTCTACCGCTATGTCGGCGGCGCCAATGCCCACATGCTGCCGGTGCCTCTGATGAACATCGTCAATGGCGGCGTCCATGCGGACAACCCCATCGACTTCCAGGAATTCATGATCGTGCCGCTCGGCGCCCACACCTTCGCCGAAGGGCTGCGGATGGGCGCGGAAGTGTTCCATACGCTGAAGAAGGCCCTGAAAGACGCCGGTCACAACACCAATGTCGGCGACGAGGGAGGCTTCGCGCCGAACCTTGCCTCGGCCACCGTCGCGCTCGATTTCGCCAGCAAGGCCATCGAGAAGGCGGGCTACAGGCCCGGCGAGGACGTGGCGCTGGCGCTCGATTGTGCCGCCACCGAGTTCTTCAAGAATGGCAGCTACGTCTATGAGGGCGAGGGCAAGACGCGCAGCGTCGAGGAGCAGGTCGCTTATCTTGCCGACCTCGCCGCGAAGTTCCCGATCGTCTCAATCGAGGACGGCATGTCCGAGGACGATTGGGACGGCTGGAAAGCGCTGACGGACGCCATCGGCCGGAAATGCCAATTGGTAGGCGACGACCTGTTCGTGACCAACACCAGGCGCCTCGCCGAAGGCATCAAGCGCGGCGTCGCAAACTCCATCCTCGTCAAGGTCAACCAGATCGGGACGCTGATGGAGACCCTCGACGCGGTCGATATGGCGCACAAGGCGGCCTACACGGCGGTCATGTCCCATCGCTCCGGCGAGACCGAAGATTCCACCATCGCCGATCTTGCCGTTGCGACAGGCTGCGGGCAGATCAAGACGGGTTCGCTGGCGCGCTCCGACCGTCTGGCCAAATACAACCAGTTGCTTCGAATCGAGGAAGAACTGGGGACTCAGGCGGAATATGGCGGGCGGGCGGTATTCCGGGCGCTCGCATCGGGCTGAAATGCCTGGGGCTCCCTTCGCGGCAACCCTCCATTAAGCCTCTTTGGGGCAAGGTGACCCGACAACGCCAGAGGTCGCCTTGATCACCCGCCATCGCAAGCAATCGTTCCTCCGCGGCCTCTGGATGCCTTTGCTCAGCCTCGGGATCCTCGGTTACTTCGGCTATCACGCCTTCACCGGCTACTACGGCGTCTGGTCCCACGAGCGGCTTGAGGTGGATACGGTGCGCCTGACCGCGGAGTTGGACGCCCTCAAGGCCGAGCGCACGGCCCTGGAGCGACGGGTCGTGGCACTGCGGCCTGATCGTCTCGATGCCGACATGGTTGATCTCGAAGCGCGGCTCGCCCTGAACCGCATCCGCCCGGATGAACTGATTGTCCAGTTGGGTGCGGCGCAGCAAAAGCCGCAGTAAATCGTCACAACGTTGCTTTGCCGCCACTGCATTATTGTGCAAGTGCGAAGCCCTATGCCGAATTAGCATAGTTGAATTGCAGGAATACCAATCCTGCAGTTCTTGGATTGATGTCAGCCATCCGCTACCTTCCGATTCAAGCCGAAAAAAATGGCTCCGGGAGGCCCGCGGATGGCGAAAACGCAGAGCAAGGTCGCTTCTCAACCTGAAGTAGGTGACGTCGAGCCGCTGGCAAAACCGGCGCCGGTTGCCGCAGTCAGGTCGACGACCAGGCCCGCCGAGTTCACCCAGGACGAAGAGCGCGCGGCCTATTCCCGCATGCTCCTCATTCGCCGTTTCGAAGAGCGTGCCGGTCAGATGTACGGCATGGGACTGATTGGCGGCTTCTGCCATCTCTATATCGGCCAGGAGGCCGTCGTCGTCGGCATGCAGATGGCGATCGGCGATGGCGACCAGGTCATCACCGGCTACCGCGACCACGGCCACATGCTGGCGTGCGGGATGGACCCCAAAGGCGTCATGGCCGAGCTAACCGGCCGGCGGACGGGCTACTCCGCAGGCAAGGGCGGCTCGATGCATATGTTCAGCCGCGAGAAGAACTTCTTCGGCGGCC
>JBDTLN010000097.1:0-7328 GCA_039934795.1 Bauldia sp.
GAAAACGCGAACTCGCTGGTCTGTCGGTAGGTCTCGCCGGGCCGCAGGACTGAACTTGGGAAGTTCGGATGGTTGGGCGCGTCCGGGAAGACCTGTGGCTCGAAGCAGCAGCCGCCATTGAGCGGGTAACTGCGGCCGCCGAGGCCGGGCACCGCTATGTTCATCATGCAGCCGTCGTAGAACTGGACGCCGGGCTCGGTCGAGGCCACGTCGAGGGCGACGCGGCTCTTCGGCGATTCGAGCCGCACCATGGGCCGAGGCGCGGGCGACCTTGCCCGCGCGGCGACATAGTTGAGATCGTATTCGACCCGCTTGCCGTCACGCATCATCCGGATCGGGCGCATTTGCCGAAAGTCGTAGTCGGTGTCGGCGACGCCGGCGATCTCGCCGGTCGGGACCTTGTCTTCATTGTTGGGCGTGTACTCCTCGGCGAGGATGCGCAGGCGATGGTCGAGGATGTCGGGCGAACCGTCCAGATTGAAATAAGAGTGCTGCGCCAGGTTGACGAGGGTCGGGGCATCGGTGATCGCCTCGGCCTCCATGCGGATCAGGCCGGGCGCCTCGACGGTGTAGCGCAGCTTCACCTCGACATGGCCGGGATAGCCTTCCTCGCCGTCGGTGCTGGCGATGGCGAGGGTCACGCTGCTGTCGTCGTGATCGACCAGCCGCCAGGCCCGCTTGCCGAAGCCGTTGAACCCGCCATGGAGATGGGTCAGCCCCTGCTCGTTGAGTGACAGCTGGATTTCGCGGCCGTCGAGGGTGAAGCGGCCCTTGTCGATGCGATTGGCCGAGCGTCCGGCGACGGCGCCGAAATGCGGCGAGTGGGCGACATAGTCATCGAGATTGTCGAAGCCGAGGACCAGCGGGTGGTCGACGCCGGCCAGCCGAACATCGCGGATGACGGCGCCGAAATTGACGATGCTGACGGTGAGGTCGCCGGCGGCAATCACCACCTCGGCGATCTCGCTGCCGTCCGGCATCTTGCCAAACCGGGTGATCGTCATGGAATGCGTGCTCCCGTTCAGATGGTCTGATTGTAGGCGCCGACGGACTTGTGGGCGTGGAGAACGCCGTCGACGGCTTCGAACATTTCGCGGAGGCGCTTCTCCGACACCGGGCTTTCGACGACGACCACCAGCTCGGGCTTGTTCGAGGAGGCGCGGACAAGTCCCCAGGTGCCGTCGTCGGTGACGACGCGCACGCCGTTGACGGTGACGAGATCGGCGATGCCGTGGCCGCCGACCTTTTCGCCGGCCGCCTGCTTCGCCTTGAACGTGGCGACCACCTCGTCGACGACCTTGTATTTGATCTCGTCATCGCAATGGGCGGCCATGGTCGGCGAGCCCCAGGTTTTCGGCAGGGCGTTCTTCAGGTCGGCCATCGACTTGTCGGGGTTGCGATCGAGCATGTCGAGGATGGCGATGGCGGAGATGAGACCGTCGTCGTAGCCGCGGCCGATGGGCGGATTGAAGAAATAGTGCCCCGACTTCTCGAAGCCGGCGACGGCCTTCAATTCGTTGACGCGGCGCTTGATGTAGGAATGGCCGGTCTTCCAGTAGTCGGTTTTGGCGCCGTTGTTCACCAGCACCGGGTCGGTCTTGTAGAGGCCGGTCGACTTTACATCGACGACGAAGGTCGCGTTCTTGTGGAGGGCAGACAGGTCACGGGCGAGCATGACGCCGACCTTGTCGGCGAAGATCTCCTCGCCGTCATTGTCGATGACGCCGCAGCGGTCGCCGTCGCCGTCGAAGCCGAGGCCGATATCGGCCTTCTCCTCGCGCACCACCTTGGCGATGGCGTGGAGCATTTCGAGATCTTCGGGGTTCGGATTGTAGCGGGGAAAAGTGTAGTCGAGCTTGGCGTCGAGCGGAATGACATCGGCGCCGAGCGCTTCGAGAACGCGCGGCGCGAAGGCGCCGGCCGTGCCGTTGCCGCACGCCGCCACGACCCGGATGCGGCGCTTCAGCTTCGGGCGGTCGGTGAGGTCGGCGATGTAGCGCTCGGCGAACTTGTCGTGGAACACATAGTCGCCGCCGCCCTTCAGAGCGAAGGCCGCCGCCATGACGATTTCCTTCAGCCGCGTCATCTCGACGGGTCCGAAGGTGATCGGGCGTTGCGAGCCCATCTTGACGCCGGTCCAGCCATTCTCGTTGTGCGAGGCGGTGACCTGGGCGACCGCCGGGACGTCGAGGGCGAACTGGGCGAAATAGGCCATCGGCGTGACGGCAAGGCCGATGTCGTGGACCTTGCAGCCGGCGGCCATCATGCCCGTGGCGAGGGCCAGCTTGATCGAGGCGGAGTAGGCCCGGTAGTCGTGGCCGGTGACGACCTCGAGCTTGACCCCCATCTCGGCGAGCAGCGTGCCGATGCCCATGCCGAGGGCGGTGACGCCCATGAGATTCAGTTCCGGCGGTTTCGGCGAGCCCTGGATGCCGAACCACCAGCGCGCATCGTATTCGCGAAAGCCGGTCGGCTTGACCAGCGGCTGGGTCTCGAATTCGTAGGTGTTGGGAAGGATATCGGTGACCGGGCGTGGGAACATCAGGGCATCCTCTGACAAGGACGCAGAGCCTAGCACGGGGAGCCGGCGACAGGCACGGGTCTAGTCGACGAGAACCAGCCGGTTGCGCGAAACCTCGAAGCTCGACAGGCGGCTAAGGAAGCTCATGCCGAGGAGGTTGACCGGCAGGGTATCGCCGGGAACGACAATCGCCGGAACCGCGGTCAGGCGGATACCGCCGAGGCGCACGTCCGAGAGGATCACCGGGGCGGCCTTGACGATCCCGCCGGCGGTCGAGACCGGCTCGGTATAGGCGCCCCGGGGCGGCCTGATGCCGAGCTTGCCGGCGGTCGCCTCGTTAAGCGCGACCATCGTCGCGCCGGTGTCGATCATCGCATCGATCTGGCGCCCATTGATGGTCACAGTGGTCGAGAAGTGGCCCCTCAGGTCGGCGATCAGCGCGACCTTCCGCGGCGAGAGCGAAACCGCGGCGGGGCTTTCCTTGACGGCGATTGGGGCGGGGAGCGCCGGCTCGGGTGCCTTTTCAACAAAGCTAGCAACCAGCCCTGGCGCGAAGCGCGGCGTGTAAACGCCGATCACGACCAGCACCGAAGCGATGGCAAGCAACCTCAGCATGACGCGGCGATCATGACATCCAGCCGCTTAACGGCGCGCCAATGCGTCCCGGCCCCGCGTCCGACTTGCCGCCATCCCTAACGAAGTCCTAACCGGTCAGAGCCAGCCGCCGTCGAAGATGAAGGTCTGGTTGGTGGCGGCGGAGGATTCGTCCGAGGCGAGGAAGAGGATCGCGCGGGCCATGTCGTCGGGATAGAGCTTCCGCTTCAGGGCCTGGCTCCGCATCAGTTCCTTCTCGCCTTCCGGCGTCATCCACTTCGTCATTTGCCGCTCGGTCATGATCCAGCCGGGGGCGAAGGAATTGACGCGGATGTTGAAGGGCCCGAGCTCGCGGGCAATGCCGCCGGTGAGGCCGACGACCCCGGCCTTGGCGATGGTGTAGACCGGCAGGTCCTGGCTGCCGACCATGAAGGATGTCGAGGTCATGTTGACGATCGAGCCGCCTCCGGCCTTCTTCATGTCCTCGACTACCGCCTGGATGGCGAAGAGCTGGTGGCGGACATTGACCGCGATGCGCTCGTCGAAATAGGCCGGCGTCACCTCGGCGAGCTTGTGGCGCTCGTCATGGGCGGCGTTGTTGATGAGGACGGTGATCGGCCCGAGCGCCTTGCGGATCCCGGCAATGGCGGCGCGGAGGGCATCGATATCGGTCAGGTCGGCCTGCTCGAAATGAACCTTCTGCCGCTTGCGGCGGAGTTTGGCGGCGAGCGCCTTCGATTCCTTCTCCTTCACGTCGATGAAGCCGACCTTGGCGCCCTGCGCGGCGAAATGGGTGACGATCGACTCGCCGATGCCGCTGCCGCCGCCGGTGACCAGCACCGTGCGGCCTTTCAGGCTCGGATAGATGGCGCCGTATTTCATGAAACCTCCCTGCCCGGCCGGATGGCCCGCTCCGCGCTTGTCTACTGCGGTCAGACAATCGCCCGCAAGATCACCACGGAAACGACGCCGACCAGGATCGTGGCGAGGAGCGGCAGGCGGGTCGCCGCGACGGCCGTGACGAGCGCGGCGAGGGTTTCGGCGATGCCCGTCGCGAAAACCGTAGGCGCCACCACGGCCATCAGCACGACCGGCGGAATCGCGTCGAACGCCGCCTTGGCGCGGCCCTCCAGCACCAGGCGGCCGGCGAGGAACGTGCCGGCGATGCGGGTCAGCCAGGTGACCAGGCCCATTGCGATGATGGTCGCCAGCGTCACGGGATCGACGGTCACGACGCGGCATCCTTCGGGAGCGCGGGAGCGGCAATGTAGGCGCCGACGATGCCGGCAAGGGCGCCGGCGAGCACATGCCACGGCGGGCCGGCCAGCACGTAGACGATGGCGGCGACGATGCCGCTGGCAAGGATCGGGATGAGGCTGCGGCCGGCGGCGGGGAGCTTGCGGGCGAGTAAGATGTCGCGGTTCCGGACCTTCCAGAAGCCGGCGATGAGCCCGACGAACAGTGCGGTGAACGCGAAATCGGCGCCGAAGCGGGCCGGATCGCCGAGCAGCGTGCCGGCAATCGCGCCGAGAAATGTCGCCGAAACCCAGGCGAAGGGCAGGACGGTCGAGACCGCGAACCAGAAGGCCGGCGTCACCGGATGGTGGAGGGCGCGCGCTTCGGCGAGAGACCAGGATTCATCGGTGAGGAAATAGAAGCCGCCGAGGATCTGGCGGCGCGAGAAGCCGCGCAGCTTTGGCGCCAGGGAGATGCCCATCAGCACATGGCGCGAATTGATGAGAAGGGTCGAGGCGACGAGGGCGAACACCGGCACCGGCCAGGACCAGATCTCCACCGCCGCGAACTGGGCGCCGCCGGCAAAGACGATGAGCGACATCAGCGTCGTCTCGAGGACGGACAGGCCCTTGGCGACCGCCAGCGCGCCGAACAGCGCGGCGATAGGCACGGCGGCGATGGCGACCGGCAGGATGGCGCGGACGCCGGCGAGCGCGTCGGCGCGCGCCGATGGTCGGGTTTCCGTCACGGGGTCGCTACCGCCGGCTACTTCGTTCCGTACATCCGGTCGCCGGCATCGCCGAGGCCGGGGACGATGTAGCCGTGATCGTTGAGATGGCTGTCGATGGCCCCGGTGAAGATCGGCACGTCCGGGTGAACGGCGCGGAATTTTGCGATGCCCTCGGGCGCCGCGAGGAGGCAGAGGAAGCGGACATCCTTGGCGCCCCGCTCCTTGATGCGCTGCACGGCAACGACCGCCGAGTTGGCGGTCGCCAGCATCGGGTCAACGACGATGACGAGGCGTTCGGAAAGGTCGTCCGGCGCCTTGAAGTAGTACTCGTGCGGCTGGAGGGTGACGGGATCGCGGTAGAGGCCGATATGCGCGACGCGGGCCGAGGGCACCAGGTCGAGAAGCCCTTCGAGAAGCCCGTTGCCGGAGCGGAGGATCGAGGCGAAGACCAGCTTCTTGCCTTCGAGGATCGGCGCGTCCATCGGCTCGATCGGCGTCTCGATGCGCTTGGTCGAAAGTGGCAGGTCGCGGGTCAGCTCGTAGCACATCAGGGTCGCGATCTCGCGCAGCAGCTGGCGGAAGCCGCGCGTCGAGGTTTCCTTGTCGCGCATCAGGGTCAATTTGTGCTGCACAAGCGGGTGGGTGATGACGGTGACGCCGTCCATGGGCTCTTTCCCGTTGGGAGTTTCGTGAAGGCGGGACAGGTTAGCCCCGCGCGACGCCCGGCGCGAATCCCGTCGGACCAGAGATGCACCGCCTGTGGACGGTTTCGCCAACGCGCACCAGTGACGTAAGCTCCGACATGGCGCGCGCTTTCCTCCTGGTGATGGATTCGGTCGGAATCGGCGGCGCCGCCGACGCGGCCGCCTTCGGCGATACCGGCGCCGACACGCTCGGCCATATCGCCGAAGCCTGCGCCGCCGGCCGCGGCGACAAGGCGGGCCTTCGCTCAGGGCCGCTGGCGATGCCCAATCTCGTCCGCCTCGGCCTCGGGCGCGCCGCCGCGGCCTCGACCGGCCGCGTCCCGCCCGGCCTCGAAGCGCTGCCCGGTCCGGAGGCCATCTTCGGTTATGGGGTCGAGACCTCGACCGGCAAGGACACGCCCTCCGGCCACTGGGAGATCGCCGGGGTTCCGGTCGCCTTCGCCTGGACTTATTTCCCGGAGACGATCCCGGCCTTCCCGAAGCCGCTCACCGACGCACTCATCGCCGAGGCGAAGCTGCCGGGCATCCTCGGCAACAAGCACTCGTCCGGCATCCCGGTCATCGCCGAACTTGGCGAGGAGCACATCCGGACCGGCAAGCCGATCTGCTACACCTCCGCCGACTCGGTCTTCCAGATCGCCGCCCACGAGACCCATTTCGGCCTCGACCGTCTCTACGAAGTCTGCAAGATCGCGCGCCGCCTTCTCGACCCGATGAATGTCGGCCGGGTGATCGCGCGGCCCTTCGTCGGCGAGACGGTGGCGACCTTCCAGCGTACCGCCAACCGCAAGGACTATGCCGTGCCGCCGCCGGAGCCGACGCTCCTCGATCGCGCCACCGCCGCCGGCCGCTCCGTCTTCACCATCGGCAAGATCGGCGACATCTTTGCCCATCGCGGCACCGGCACGAACCTCAAGGCGCCGAACGACATGGCGCTGTTCGACGCGCTCCTCGACGTTGCCCGGCGGGCCGGCGACGGCGACCTCGTCTTCGCCAATTTCGTCGACTTCGACACGCTCTACGGCCACCAGCGGAACGTCCCCGGCTATGCCGCGGCGCTGGAAGCCTTCGACCGGCGCGTGCCCGAGCTGCTGGCGATCGCCTGCGACGGCGACCTCATCCTTTTCACCGCCGACCACGGCAACGACCCGACCTGGCGCGGCACCGACCACACCCGCGAGCACATCCCCATCGCCGGCCTCCGCCCCGGCCTCCCTGGCGTCGACATCGGCACCCGCGCAACATTCGCCGACATCGGCGAAACCGTGGCAGCCCATCTCGGCCTGACGCCTGGCAGGCGCGGAAAGAGCTTCCTCTAGCTCTTCATGTTCCGATTCAGGATGAGGTGAAGTTTTGAATCAGGATGAGGTCGCGGCGAAAGCTGAAAGGTGAATCAGCGCTGGAGGTTGCAGGGATCACCGCAAGTCCCCACCCGTCATCCCCGCGAAAGCGAGGACCCAGTAATCGCGGCGGTGTGATCTTACACTCGGCGCTCCCAGAATCGCAGCCGCCACCGATTACTCAAACAACTGGCGACAACGTT
>JBDTLN010000098.1:0-7313 GCA_039934795.1 Bauldia sp.
CCCGCGGAGGCTTGCGGTTTCGACGCTAGCGCGCGACTGTTTGCTGCGGTGCCGGAAGCGCCGAGTGCACGGAACGCCGGAATCCGGCAATGAGGGGTTTCTGAAATGGCCGATCAATCGCTTGCCGAAATGCTGCCGAAGGAGATGACCGAGCTTCGCTGGCGTCCGATGATGACCTTCCTCATTGAGATCAAGAAACCGTTCGTCATCGGCAAGACGCCGGGCGTCGACCGTCGCATCGGCGAGATTCCAGGCGGCTCTTTCGAGGGCGAGCGGCTGCGCGGCAAGATCCTGACCAGCGGCAGCGACTGGCAGATGGTGCGCACCGACGGGGCCTGGGTTATCAATGTCAGAACCGTGCTCGAGACCGACGACGGCCATCTCATCGCCATGTCGTACACGGGTCTCCGCCACGGTCCGCAGGACGTGCTGGATGCCATCGGCCGGGGCGAGAAGGTCAGCCCGCTTGCCTACTACATGCGGGTCAATTGCACCTTCGAGACCGCCTCGGAAAAATACGGCTGGGTCAACCGGGTGGTGACGGTGGCGCACGGCCATCGCCTGGCTGCGGGCGCCATCTACAACGTGTTCGAGATCGTCTAGCGGCGCCGGCCGACCGGCGACGTTCTAGCCCGCGGCGCGGGCGAATGCCGGCGTAACCACGGTCGCCTCAGCCGGCAGCGTCGGAACCTTCCACTTCCGCTGCGTTTCGTTGCCGGGCTGAAACAGGGCCCGGCGCTCGAAATGCGTCGAGTGGAAGAAGGGGTGGCGCTGTTCCACCGATCGCCGGGCGGCCAGATAATCGAGGCCCATCATGCTGATCGGCTTGCTGAGGCCGGGGTAGGGGCGCGCCTCGGCCATGAGGTGATGGCCAAGTACGCGATTATAGAAGGCCTGGTGTTCCGTACGCACCGTCGCCAGCAGCATGTCCGAACGGAAGAACTCGGCGGCCATCAGGGCGATGCGAATGGTGACGTAAGGCAATTTGGGGAACCGGCTCCGCATTTTCCGATCGGCGACAAAACGCGTCGGATCGACAATCGTCCTCCCGGCCTCCAGCTGCGGCGTAAGGATGTCGGAGAACACGCCCATGGCGGGGAGTTCGGGGACGTCGCTGTTCGCAACCGTGAGGCGAATTGAACTTGCGAGCACATCGTCGATGTAGACGCCGAAGGTCCAGCTGTTGTCGAGATCGTCGAAGCGGTCGCTGGTCCGCTGCGCGAAGCTTGGCGCCACAACTCCCTCGCGCAAATAAGCCTCGTAGCGCAATCGGAAGATGTCGTCCCGGTCAGCGTCGGTGAGCGCCAGCCGGTAGTCGACACGGTCCAAGAGACTGGACACGCGTTCGCCAAAGCTCGGCGTTGAAAACGCCAGCGCCGCCGCCGTACTCATACAAGCCTCCTCGTCGGAGGACCCGCAGTTCCTCCAAGCGAAGTAAGCTTAACGAATTATTACAATTAGTAAAGAATTTACCAAGATTGGCGCGTTGGACGCGACGACTTGGCCCGGTCCGCAACCTGCAAGTCTGAAGTGAGGCGGGTCGCCAGAATGGCGGTAATCCGCAAATTTCTATGAGATTTGCACTAAATACGGAGGGCTCTTAACCATGCCGGCGGTTTTGCGGCTTGCCCCGAGCGTCACAGCCAAGAATGGCCCTAACTGGCGACGAGGCGCCGGCCGCCCTTGATCGCGGACTCGATAGCGACGGTAGAGCCAATCCACTGCGGCGACGAGGAATAGAGCAGGTCGCGGATCTGACGCGCCGGGATCGGGATGCTGAACAGGTAGCCCTGGGCCTCGTCGATGCAGTTTTCGGCGGCAATGGTCGCCAGTTGCTGCTCGGTCTCGATGCCCTCTACGGCGACGGTCATGCCGAGGGCGGCACTGAGATTGGCGACGCCCTTGAGGAGGGTGAGCGAGCGATCGCCGGCGGTCAGGCTCTGCACGAAGGAACGGTCGATCTTGACCTTCTGGAGCGGGAAGGAGTGCAGGTAGCTGAGGCCCGAATAGCCGGTGCCGAAATCGTCGAGCGAGATGCGCACACCCATGTCGCGCAGCTCCTGGAGCATCTGGCGGGCCGAGGCGACGTTCTGGAGGAGGAGGGATTCGGTGATCTCGACCTCGAGGCGGCTCGCAGGCAGCCCGGTCTCGGCGAGGGCCCGGGCAATGACCGAGGTCATGTCGTCGCGGCGGAACTGGACAGGCGACAGGTTGACCGCGACGCGGACGTCCTCGGGCCAGCTCATGCACTCGGCGCAGGCGTTATGCAGCACCCACTCGCCGATCTCGACGATGAGGCCGATGTCCTCGGCTACCGGAATAAACTCGGCCGGCGAAATCATGCCGCGCTCGGGATGGCGCCAGCGGATCAGGGCCTCGCAGGTCGAGATGCGCATGGTCTTCAGATTGAAGAGCGGCTGGTAGTAGAGCTCAAAATGGCCCTTGGCGAGGGCATTGCGAAGATCGAGCTCGAGGGCGCGGCGGGCCTGTGCCTTGACGTCCATGTCAGGTTCGAAGAAGCGGTACGCGGCGCGGCCGCCGGCCTTGGCGTGATAGAGGGCCATGTCGGCGTTCTTGAGAAGGAGATCGCCGTCGACGCCGTCGCGCGGCGCCATGGCGATGCCGATGCTGGCGCCAATGACCACCTGGTGTCCGTCGACATTGTAGGGTTCCGACAGGCGCTCGACGATTCTGGTGGCAAGACCCGAGGCGTCGCTCGATGAACGCAAGGGCGACTGGAGGACGACGAATTCATCGCCGCCGAAGCGGGCGAGGACGTCGGTCTTGCGCATCATTTCGCGAAGGCGGTCGGCAACGGCGCACAGCAACTCATCGCCGCGCGGATGGCCCAGCGTATCGTTGACCTGCTTGAACTGGTCGAGATCGATGAACAGCACCGCCGACGGACCGGTGCGGCGCATGCCTGACAGGATGCGGTCGAGCTCGTCGCGGAACGAGGCGCGATTGGGCAGTCCGGTGAGGGTGTCGTAACGGGCGAGGTGGGCGATACGCGCCTCGGCGTTGCGTCGCTCGGTGATGTCCTCGGCGACCACCACCGAGCCGCCGCTCTCCATCGGCTGGACGGTGAAGGCGAGGGTCTGGCCGTCGCGGATCTCGACAAACAGGTTGCCGTTGCCGCCGGCGAGGAACTCGTCGAACTCGACAACGAAATGCTCGACGTCGAGATTGGGCGCACCGCCGGAGCCGACGCTCTCCAGGATCATCTCGCGCGCCGTCTTGCCGGCGGTGAGCGAGGCTTGCGGAATGTTGAGGAGGTCGGCGAGGCGGCCGTTCGACACCACGAGCCGACGCTCGGAGTCGAACATGCAGAGGCCGGTCGGCATGTTGGTCAGCGCCGTGTCGAAACGCCTGGCGAGCTGGCTGACGTCGCGGCGGCCGATAACCGCGTCGAGCAGGGTCTTGCGCAGCCGGTCGGAGATCAGCTTGACGCTGAGGAAGAACGGCACCAGCACGAGGACGAAGATCGCGGGGTAGGCGCCGCCGGCGAAAAAGAGCGCCGCGCTCAGCGGAATGCCGGCACAGGCGATCAGCGCCATCACCAGAAGCGGACTGGCGAAGTTGCGGCCCGAAACGCCGATCATGTAGGCGATTGTCATCGAGAAGGCGAAGAGGTGGATGAACGGATCGGCCGTGACGAGGAAGGTCGCGAAAGCCCAGCCGCTGAGGAGACCGACATAGACCGCCGCGCCCGCGACGTAGCGATGTTCCCACTTGCGGACGGCTTCCGCGGTGGCCAGTCCGGCGTTGATGCGTCCGTAGGCGGTCATGTCGCGAGCCCGCGCAAAGGCTACTGCGGCAAGGGCAACGGCGAAAGCGAAGAGCACCCAGCTGTCGGTTTTCCAGGCGGTGATCAGGGCGGCGGCAGTCGCCGCGAGAGAGCCGATGAACAGCGAACGCCGGTCGTCGAAGAGTGCATCGACGAGGGACTTGTAGACCTCGAACGGTACCTCGGACTTACTTGTACTGGAGACAACGTCACTCATGGACACAAGACTGGCCGCCAGAAAAACCGCGCCGTCACTGTGGCCGTCAGGTATGAATTATTCGTTCAATCTGTTGTCGACTTAGTGCGGGAAAGCTTGGATTTCGGCCATCGCCGGCCGTCATCGAGGTTTGAACAAGGCTCGGCCGACTTGACGATCCGGATACCGGGATCGGGAGTCCAGCGGCAGGCCGAAAGCTGTCGGTTTACACGCACGGGTGGGCGGTTGACCGTTCTCATCTGGAGTCCGGCGGCAGGATTGCCGAGTCTGCTGCTACCTGGGGTAGAAGACTCGCGCGCGAGCCGGGTCGTGTTACTTGAGCACCAAACGATAGGCTTGCGCCGACGCTTTGACTTCGGAGTAGCGCCGGCCGCTGATTTCGCCACCGTCTACAACTATGTCTTCACCATTGACGAAGGAAGAATCGTCGCTGGCGAGGAAGAGCGCGGCTCCGGCGACGTCGTCGGGTAGACCGGCACGCGGGATCGGCTGGAGGGTTTCAAGCACGGGCTTGACCTTTTCGACCGTGGCCTCGGCCGCGGCGGAATCCATGCCCACGATCTTGCCGAATATGCCGGTCGCGACGCTGCCGACGGAAATCGAGTTGACGCGCACGCTATCCTCGCCAAGTTCGAGGGCGGCGAGGCGAGTGAGGTGGTTCAGCGCGGCCTTTGACGTGCTGTAGGAAAGCGAGCCGAAGCCGACGCGATGCGCGGCGATGGAACTGATATTGACGATGCTGCCGCTCTTCTGCGCCCGCATGATCGGAGCGGCGAGCTTCATGTAGAGCAGCGGGCCGCGGACGTTGATCGCGATCATGCGGTCGAAATCGTCCAGCGGAGTCTTCTCGATGCGGGCGCCGCGCGAGCCCGTGCCGGCGTTGTTGACAAGGATATCCAGCCTTCCGTTCGCCTTGATGGCTGTCTCGATCGTGCGCACCGCATCAGCTTCGATGAGGACGTCGGCAGGAATGAAGGATGTCCCGGTCGCCCGCGACACTTCCTCGCCGAGAGCAACCCTGCGTCCGGTGAAGAAAACTTGCGCGCCTTCTCCGGCAAAGCGCTCGACGATGCGCCGGCCGATGCCGCTGGTGCCGCCGGTGACGACGGCAACCTTGCCTTTCAGTCGCATATCGAGCCCCCGCTCATGTCGCGACGACGATCATGGCGCCAGTCGCCGCTCGACAGCATGTCGGCCTGCCGCGACTTTCCGCAGGGCACTACGATACAGCCGCGTCGAGCGACTGGGAAAGGGGGGAGGGTCCGCCGCGGCCGGCGAACCGTTCGACTAGTAAAAACTTCTGTACTTTGCCCGAAGAAGTTCGCGGCAGGGTCTCGTGTTCGACGATGAACTCCTTGGGAGTCTTGAAGCCGGCGAGGCGCTGCCGGCAGAACGCGTCGAGATCGGCGGCGTTGAGCTGGGCCCCTGGCGCCGCGATGATGACACCGGTGACGCGCTCGCCCCATACATCGTCGGGCAGACCAATCACCGCGCAGTCCGCCACCCCGGGGAAGCGAAGGAGTACGTCTTCCACTTCCGCGGCGTACACGTTCTGCCCGCCAGTTACGATCATGTCCTTCTTGCGGCCAACGACGAACACATATCCCTCGCTATCGAGGTATCCGAGGTCGCCAGTATGGAGCCAGCCGTCGCGGAAAGTCTCGGCCGATTTGTCCGGACTGTCGAAATAGGCGGTGGTGGTCAGCGGCGAGCGACCCAACAGCTCGCCGATCCGATTGGGGCCGAGTGGCTCGCCCTCTTCGCTGACGATCATCATTTCCGAGAAGACGATCGGCTTGCCTACGGAGTCCGGTTGTCTCTGGCGGTCGGCAGGGGTGCTGAGCACGAGCAGCCCCATCTCGTTCATGCCGTAGTACTCGTAAATCTCCGGGCAGAGGAGAGCGATGGTCCGATCGCGCGTCGCCGGCGGCAGGGTTGCGCCGGCGAAGACGATCGCGCGGAGGGACCCGAGGTCCGCCGGTGTCGCGGCCTGGGCCGGCAGAAGCATGGCTGCCATGGTCGGGACAAGATTGACCACGGTGACGCGCTCGGCCTCGATCTGGCTGAGTACCTCAGGCGCGTCGAAATTGGCGAGGACATTGGGGATGCCATAGAGCATCGAGCCGAGAATCCAGGAGATGCCGACGCGGCCGTATATCGGGAACACGGTCATGACGATGTCGTTACGGGTGACGTCCATGGCCTGGAAAGAGAGGACGACGGCGCAATTGCTGTAGTGCGAAAGAAGATAGGCCTTGGGCATCCCGGTGGTCCCGGAAGTGAGGCTGAAGAAGAAGGGGTCGTCTTCGCCGATCTCGATGTCCACGGGGTCGGACGGCAGCGGCGCGATGAAGGCCTCGTAGTTCTCACTCGCGCCGGCGGCGGGGCCATCGATGACGATCAGATGCCGCAGAGCCGGCAGGGCGCCGCGCAGACGTTCCGCCGAGGCCGCGAAGCGCTGTTCGCTGAGCAAAGCGGTTGCGCCAAGAGCGGCTGTCAGTTCGACGAGCTCGCCGTCCGCCAGGCGGTAGTTGAGCGGAAGCGCGACGATGCCGGTGCGGGCGCAGGCGAAATAGATCTCTGCAGATTCTGCACGGTTGGAGACAAGGAAGGCCAGGATGTCGCCGCGCTTCATGCCGAGCCCGAGGAGTGCCCTGGCGAGGCGATTGGTGCGCTGGTCGACTTCGGCGAAGGTGAAACGGCGGCGGGTGCCGGCGCAGATGATGGCCGTGCCGCCGGGATTGCGCAGGGCCGCGTTGGCGAGGATGTTGCCAACCACCATTTTGCCAAGAGCACGCTGCATTAACGCTGCTTCTCCCCAACCGCTCAAGTGCCGGCGGCATTCTTAGCTACTTTGGCGGGTATCGATTAAGCCCGCTAGCGCGGTAAATCGCCATCGGCCTACGGTGCCAATCCTGCAATCGGAAGACGCCGGCCCATCCTCCAGCGCGAGCGCCTTTGAAGCACGAACCGCGCGCCGCGTCACCCGGGGTTGCGACGCGCCCGGTCGATGGCCTCGTTCACAATTGCGATATCGCCGACGAGGTTGGCGAGGAGCAGGACCAACCGGGCGTTAAGGGCGGCGCTTTCCTCCGGGGTGAGGCCGTCATGGGCGGCCATCAGGCGCGCATAGAACGCGTCGCCATTGGTCCCGAGCCGATCCTCGCCGAGCGGTCTTTTCATTGGGCCCTCCCGACGGCCCGATCGAGCGCCGCGGCGATGCTGGCGGCGTCTGGCCGGGTAAACCGCGCAGCGACATGCTGGTCGGGGCGGATCAGATAGGCATTGCCCGCGCCATAGCGGCGGAAG
>JBDTLN010000099.1:0-7227 GCA_039934795.1 Bauldia sp.
CAGAGGATTGTTACGCTCACATCCATTGCCGCACATCGACGAAGCGGCCGGCGATCGCCGCCGCCGCCGCCATGACCGGCGAGACCAGGTGGGTACGGCCCTTGAAGCCCTGGCGGCCTTCGAAGTTGCGGTTCGAGGTCGAGGCGCAGCGCTCCTCCGGCCGCAGGCGATCGTCGTTCATGGCCAGGCACATGGAGCAGCCCGGCTCGCGCCACTCGAAGCCGGCGGCCTTGAAGATCGCATCGAGGCCCTCGGCTTCCGCCTGCTCCTTGACGAGGCCGGAGCCGGGCACGACCATCGCCGCAACCCCTTCATGGACGGTCTTGCCGGCAACGATCCGCGCCGCGGCGCGCAAATCCTCGATGCGGCCATTGGTGCACGAGCCGAGGAAGACGCGCTCGATGGTGATGTCCTTGATCGGGGTGTTGGGGCGGAGGCCCATATAGGCGAGCGAGCGCTCGACGGAGCGGCGCTTGTCGGGATCGGCGATCGTCGCCGGGTCGGGCACCTTGCCATCGATGGTCGTGACGTTTTCCGGCGAAGTGCCCCAGGTGACGAGCGGGGGAAGCGCCGCCGCGTCGAGCTTCACCTCGCGATCGAAATGCGCGCCGTCCTCGGAGAAGAGCGTCTGCCAGTAGCGCATCGCCATCTCGAAGGCGACGCCCTTCGGCGCCTTCGGCCGGCCCTTTACGTAGGCGAAGGTCTTCTCGTCCGGCGCGATGAGGCCGGCGCGGGCGCCACCCTCGATCGACATGTTGCAGACGGTCATGCGGCCTTCCATGGAGAGGCCGCGGATGGCCTCGCCGGCATATTCCATGACATGGCCGGTGCCGCCGGCGGTACCGATCTCGCCGATGATGGCAAGGATGATGTCCTTGGCGCCGACACCGGGCGGCGGCGTGCCGTCGACGGTGATGCGCATGTTCTTTGCCTTCTTCTGGATCAGCGTCTGGGTGGCGAGAACATGCTCGACCTCCGAGGTGCCGATGCCATGTGCGAGCGCACCGAAGGCGCCGTGGGTCGAGGTGTGGCTGTCGCCGCAAACGATGGTCATGCCCGGCAGCGTAAAGCCCTGCTCAGGCCCGACGATGTGTACGATGCCCTGGCGATGATCGAGCTCGTCGAAATATTCGACGCCGAACTCCCTGGCGTTCGTCGCCAGTGCCTCGACCTGGATGCGCGATTCCTCGTTCTCGATGCCGTGGCGGCGATCGGTCGTCGGCACGTTGTGGTCGACGACGGCCAGCGTCTTCAGCGGCGCTCGCACCTTGCGGCCGGAAACGCGCAGACCCTCGAAGGCCTGCGGGCTGGTCACCTCATGGACGAGGTGCCGGTCGACATAGAGAAGGCTGGTGCCGTCGGGCGCCTCCTCGACCAGATGGTCGTCCCAGATCTTGTCGTAAAGCGTCTTCGGGGTGGTCATGTTGCTCGGGTCCCAGTTCGATCGTTCGTTTGCCTACGCCGATCCCGGTTTCCTTCAAACTAACGAAAAAGGAAGACAGCGCGGCGCGAAAGTCCGGCTGCCGCCGGCTTCAGGCGCGCGCGCTAAGTCCGTCGCGGGCGATATGCCGCTCGAGGAACCGCCAGGGCAGGCGGGTCCGGTCGTCGAGGATGGTTATGGACGGACGGGGGCACGGCATGGCCCCTAGATAGCAAGCGTCAGCCCCCGGCACAATCGGCGCCCCCGAATGTCCTTCCGCCGGCTGCCTCTGGCGGCGGAAGGGCATCCGGATGGAGCCTAGCCGTGCATGACGGAGCGGCAATACCGCACGTCGCTGGACCGGTGGTGGCTCGGCGCCGCCAGAATGTCTCCGCACCATGCAGCGGTGGAGGCGCTGATGGTATCGGTCGTCATCAGGTCGTTGCGGAACGCATCCTCGCCGCCGGTCTGGAAGTGTCCGCGTCCATCGTGCGGCGCGGCGAAGGCGGGTACCGACGCCGCCGAAAGGGCGACGGCGACGAGTGCGAATGTCAGGTTCTTCAGCATTTCCAGTTCTCCAATGGTCGCCCATTGTCGCCCGCGACAGAACATGGCGGCGCCTGCAGACTTTTCAGCGGCAGCGCATCATCAAATGCTTTTGAGCGGAACGGCCATTCGGCCGCAGACGGAAAGCCGCACCGGCTCCGTCAGCCGAGTTCGACGAGGACGATTTCCGGCGGCACGCCCAAGCGCACCGGCAGGCCCGAGCAGCCAAGCCCGCCCGAGACGATGAGGCTCCGGTTGTCCTCGACGACATGGCCGTAGGCATAGCGCTGGCCGAACGCGGACGGCACGATCGGCCGGCCGAGGAACGGCAGGTTGACCTGTCCGCCATGGGTGTGGCCGGACAGGGTAAGGCCGACGCGTTGCGGGACGAGCGGGAAGATGTCGGGCTCATGGGCGAGGAGAACAATCGGCGTGCCATCCTCGGGGATGCGGGCCAGCGTTCCCGGCAAATCGTCGACACCCTTGAACTGCCTTGGGCCGACAGGATGGACGAGTTGGTCGCCAAGCCCGGCAAGCCAGAAAGCCGGCCGCCCGTCGGGACGAATGAGTTCGACGTCGTTCTCCATGACCGGGATGTTATTGCCGGTCAGCGCCCGCCGGGCCGCATGGACATCGGTCCACCAGTCGTGGTTGCCGAGAACGGCGCGCGCGCCCAGCGGCGCCTTCAGGCCGCCGAGGAGGCGTCCCCACTCGGCGCTTGGCACCGCATCAAAGCGGAAGCGCTGCATCCCCGCCATGAAGTCGCCGAGGAGAACCACAAGGTCGGGCTTCAGCCCGTTGGTGACGTCGACGATCTCCTCGATGCGTGACAACGGCATCCAGGGATCGCAGGCGTGGATATCGGCGATCGCGGCGATGCGGATCGGACGCTCGAGCGCCGGCAGCCCCGGCAAGGGCAGGCGATAGCGCGTCACATCCAGCCGGAAGCGCGGTTCGATGGCGAAGGCGTAGGAAGACAGCCCCACCGAAGCCGCCGCACCGAGACCGGCCATGCGCAGAAAGGATCGTCGTGTCAGCACACGCTCGATCTATCGCTTCAAGACGGCGAAATCACGTTACAGAGACGTTCATGTGGCAATTCGAGGCAAATTGTAAGAGTTACGATTAACAACGCGTTAAGACATGAATCGAAAAGGGCGGCCACTGGTGCCGCCCTTTTCCAATCACCGCGAATTCTGGTTTCAGTCCTTGGCAGCCGCGGCCGGCTTTGCTGCCGCCGGTTCGGCGCCGGTAGCGCGACCGCGCCGGTCCTGCTTCTCGCTGATGCGGGCCGACTTGCCGCGCAGACCGCGCAGATAATAGAGCTTGGCGCGCTTGACCTTGCCGCGCCGCACCACCTCGATCGAGTCGATCGAGGGCGAGTAGATCGGGAACACGCGCTCGACGCCCTCGCCATAGGAGATCTTGCGGACCGTGAAACTCTCGTTGATGCCGCCGCCGGAGCGGGCGATGCACACGCCCTCATAGGCCTGAACCCGGGTGCGCGTGCCTTCCGTGACCTTGACGTTCACCTTGACCGTGTCGCCGGGGGCGAATTCGGGGATGGTGCGCTGCCCGAGAATGGCCTCGGCGTGCTCTTTCTCGATTTCCTGGATGATATTCATCGGATTGACCTTTCCTGGGCCTCACGGCGACGCGCCCTTGGCGCCTGGTGCCAGCCGGAACGAGAGCCCTGCAATTCGGCCGGTTCCATACCCCAATCCCCGGGCCTTGTCGATACCGCGCCGGAGGGCGCGACCTATTCCCGGCGCGGGACTGGCTTGCGCGCGCCGGCAAGGTCCGGGCGCCGCTCGGCAGTGATCCGTTCGGCCGCGGCGCGCCGCCACGCTGCGATCCTGCCATGGTCCCCGGAGATGAGGATTTCCGGGATGGGCCGCCCCTCGAAAAGCTGGGGCCGCGTGTATTGCGGATATTCGAGGAGCCCGTCGGCGAAGCTTTCGGCCTTGCCGGATTCGGCATTGCCCATGACTCCGGGGAGCAGCCGCACCACGGCATCGAGAAGCGCCATCGCCGCAATCTCGCCGCCGGAGAGCACATAGTCGCCGACCGAGATCTCCTCGAGGCTGCGCGCCTCGATGACCCGCTCGTCGACACCCTCGAAGCGGCCGGCGACGACGAGGTCGCCCGGTTCGCCGGCCAGAGCCTCGACCCGCGCCTGCGTCAACGGCTTGCCGCGGGGGCTCATGAGAAGACGCGGCCGCGCGTCGCCGGCCGGGCATGCCGCGTCGATGGCGGCGGCAAGCACGTCGGCGCGCATTACCATGCCGGCGCCGCCGCCCGCCGGGCTGTCGTCGACGCTGCGATGCCGGCCGGTCGCCGAAGCCCGGATGTCAAGCGCCTCCAGCGACCAGACGCCGTCGGCAAGCGCCCTGCCGGCAAGACTGACCCCGAGCGGCCCGGGAAACATCTCCGGGAAGATGGTCAGCACCGTGGCGCGAAAGCTCATCCGGCGCTCCCGGCATCATCGTCCGCGCCACCCTCGAGGAGACCCGCAGGCGGCGCGATGATCACGCGGCCTGCCGCCAGATCAATCGTCGGCACGGCGGCGCGGGTGAACGGCAGGAAGATGGACGTGCCCGCGGGGGGTGCGATCTCGAGGAGTTCGCCGGCGCCGAAATTCTGTACCGCTACCACCCTGCCGAGGCGGGCGCCGTCGGCGGTGACCACATCGAGGCCGACGAGGTCGGCGTGATAGAACTCGTCTTCGTCCGGCTCCGGCAACTGTGTCCGCGGCACCGACAGTTCAGTGCCGGTGAGCGCCTCGGCGGCTTCGCGGCTGGCGATGCCCTTGAAGCGGACGATCAGCATGTCCGGGGAAGATCCGGCCGCCGGCCGCACCGCCTCGATGTCGAAGCGCCGCCCGTCGGCCGCCAGCAGCGGCCCGTAGCGGCGGATCGCCAGCCGATCGTCGGTGAACGGCTTGACCCGCACGTCGCCCTTGATGCCGTGCGCCGCGCCGATGACCGCGACGACGACACGATCCTTCATTCCCGCCGAGGCAGGAACCTCGCGACCTCGCGGGCCGCGCATTGGCTCAGGTCGCCGGCGTCTCGGCGGCGCCTTCCGCCGGAGCGGCGGCGGCAGCGGCGGCGCGCTCCTGCGCCTTCTTGCCCGGCACGGCCTTTTGCGGATTGTTGCGCGCCGGACGCTTGGCAAGGCCGGCGGCATCGAGGAAGCGCAGCACGCGGTCGGTCGGCTGGGCGCCCTTCGACAGCCAGTGCTGGATGCGCTCGACCTCGAGCTTGACCCGGTTCTCCGAGGTCTTCGGCTGCAGCGGATCGTGCGTGCCGACGATCTCAATGAAGCGGCCGTCGCGGGGCGAGCGCGAGTCGGCAATGACGATGCGATAGAACGGACGCTTCTTGGCGCCGCCACGGGCGAGACGGATTTTCAGGGACATCGGATTCGTTCCTTTTGGTTTGATATCGGGTCTGGTTGCTGCCGCGACGCGGCGTGTTTCATTTCTTCCTGGGCAGGCCGGGCAATCCCGGAAGGCCGCCGAGACCGGGGAGCCTGGCACCGCCGAGGCCAGGCAGGCCGGGCATTCCGCCGGGCAAGCCACCCGGCATGCCGGCGCCCCGCGTCAGCCTTTCGAGCGCCGCCGGGTCGATCTGTGGCGCGCCGCCGCCCATGCCGCCCATTCCCGGCATGCCCATCATGCCGCCGAGCTTGCCGAGCATGCCCTTGCCCCTGGCCGTCGCCTTCATCATGTCGGCCATCTGGCGGTGCATCTTGAGAAGCTTGTTGACGTCCTCGACGCGTGTCCCGGAACCGGCGGCGACGCGCTTCTTGCGGCTCGCCTTGAGGAGATCGGGATTGCGCCGCTCGGCCGCGGTCATCGACGAGATGATCGCCTCCTGATGCTTGAAGACATCGTCGTCGATGCCCATCGCGTCGATCTGCTTCTTCACCTTACCGACGCCGGGGAGAAGTCCCATGACGCCGGACATGCCGCCGATCTTCGCCATCTGCTGGAGCTGCTCGGCGAGGTCGTTCAGATCGAAGACGCCCTTGCGCATCCGCTCGGCGGTCTTTTTCGCCTTCTCCGCGTCGAAATTCGCCGCCGCCTTTTCGACGAGGCCGACGATGTCGCCCATGCCGAGGATACGGCCGGCGATGCGCTGCGGGTCGAAATCCTCGAGATCGTCGAGCTTCTCGCCGGTGCCGATCAGCTTGATCGGCTTGTTGGTGACGGCGCGCATCGACAGCGCCGCGCCGCCGCGCCCGTCGCCATCGACGCGGGTGAGCACGATGCCGGTGATGCCGACGCGATCATTGAAGGATTTGGCGAGATTGACGGCATCCTGGCCGGTCAGCGAATCCGCGACGAGCAGAATCTCGTGCGGCCTGGTCGCCTGCTTGATCGCCGCCATCTCGGCCATCAGCGGCTCGTCGATATGGGTGCGGCCGGCGGTATCGAGGATAACGAGGTCGTAGCCGCCGAGGCGGGCGGCAGTGACGGCGCGATTGGCGATGTCGACGGGCATCTGCCCCGCCATGATCGGCAGCGTGTCGATGCCAGCCTGCGTGCCGAGAATCTTCAACTGCTCCTGCGCCGCCGGCCGGCGCGTATCGAGCGAGGCCATCAGCACCTTCAGCTTCTGGCGATCGGCGATGCGCCGGGCAATCTTGGCGGCGGTCGTCGTCTTGCCGGAGCCCTGCAACCCGACGAGCATCAGGGCCACTGGCGCCGGCGCGTTGAGGTCGATCGGCTCGGCCTCGGCGCCCAGCGTCTCGACAAGCTGGTCGTGGACGATCTTGACGACCATCTGGCCCGGCGTCACCGAGCGGACAACGTCCTGGCCGATGGCCTTGGCGCGAACCTTGTCGGTAAAGGAGCGGACGACGTCGAGCGCCACGTCGGCCTCGATCAGCGCCCGCCGCACCTCGCGCATCGCCTCGTTGACGTCGGCCTCACCGAGCGCACCGCGCTTGGTGAGCCGGTCGAGGATGCCGCCAAGGCGGTCGGACAGGGATTCGAACATCTAGAGCGACCCGCGCTGTGCGAGGCACGAGATGGTGGATACTGGCCCGGTCATTTCCAGAACCTCAATAAATAACAAGCAGTTGCTCGCCTGCGGGCGCATCGCGCTGGCAGACGCTGGCCTCCGGAATCGCGTTCCGGTCGGCTGACTGAACTCAGGCTCTTTGCAGAGTCGGCAGTCGTTTACGTGGCCGCCGGCAGCGAGTCAATCAAGTCCTGGCAGGGGCCGGCCCGGAATGGCGCACACGGGAGAGCA
>JBDTLN010000100.1:0-7212 GCA_039934795.1 Bauldia sp.
AGGAGAACAAGGGGCAGAACCTGCTGCCCATCACGTTTCTTCGCCAGCTCATCCGCTTTTACGGCGACTCGATCCAGAATCTCATCCCGACCTATCTCGACTTTTCCATCGAGTCGCTGGTCCGCGAGCAGGAGAAGCTCCGCGGCCAGATGGCGGGTGCCTTCGGCCCCGGTGCCTTTGCGCCTGGCGCGCTCGGCTCGATAAGCGAGCATGTCCGTCGCAATACCGAGATGTTCGAGCAGGCGATGCGGATGTTCCTGCCCTTCGGGGCCGGCAGGCCCGATACGCCGGCGCGGCCTCCAGCGGAAGAACCTGCCGCCGCGGAGACACCCGGAGATTTCGACGCGCTTCGCCGTCAGCTCGACGACATGCAGAAGCGACTCGACAAGCTTTCCGGGAAGCCATAGGCGGGGCCGGCCGCCGTGCCGTGTCAGTTGCCGGTATCGAACGTGCGGGCGACCGTGACGTCGCGCGATGCGGCGCGGATCGAGATCGAGAACCCGGCAATCACGTCGAACAGCGCGATAACGGTCAGGATAAAGAAGACTGAGTCGGCTGCCTGCCGCACGACGATGAATTCGACGATGTAAACGATGAGGACGATCGTCGACAGGACGTGATTGGCGATCGACCGCGAGGCCGAATTGGTCGCTCTCAGGACTTCGAAGAACAGGCAGACGATACCGAGCAGGATCATGAGGTCGCCAAGGGTCATGACCCAGCGCGCCCCGGAGATCACGGTCAATCCGAACGTTTCGGCTGCAAAAGGGTCGCCGCTTCCGCCGCTGAGGGCGAAGGCGACAACGTTAAAGACGATCAGCGGAAAGACGGTGAGGGGTAGAGCTTGCAGCATGTTTAGTCGCCGCCCTGCGCCCGATCAGGTCTCGCTCTTGGGCTCGAGCACCTGCCGGCCGCGATACATGCCGGACTTGAGGTCGATATGGTGCGGGCGGCGAAGCTCGCCCGAATCCTTGTCCTCGACATAGGCGGGGCGCTTCAGCGCATCGGCGGAACGGCGGAATCCGCGCTTCATGCGCGAGGTTTTTCGCTTGGGAACGGCCATGACTTGAACCTTTGGGCGGTCGGTTGAGTGGCGCCTTATACAGAAGCCGGCCGCGGTTGACCAGCCGCAGCCATGTTGCTCAGAGATCGAGGCATTTGATGTAATCCCCGGCCTGCTGGGCCCGCGCCGCGACGCGTCCGGCGACGGACTGCAGGGCCCGGCTCGGCCGCCCAGGGTCGCGGGCGAGGGGATTGGGGAGACTGGCGGCGAGAAGCGAGGACTGGCGAAGGTTCAACTGCTTGGCCGAACGCTTGAAATAGTGCCGGGCCGCCGCCTCGGCGCCGAAGACGCCCGGCCCCCATTCGACGATATTGAGGTAGACGGTCATCGTCCGCCGTTTCGACCAGACTACGTCGGCGTAGAAGGCGAGGGGTATCTCGAAGACCTTCCGGACGTAGCTTGGCAAGGGCCACAGGAACAGGTTCTTGACCGTCTGCATGGTGATGGTCGAGGCGCCTCGCGACGGGCCATCGCTGTCGTCGAGAACCTTGCCCAACTCGTGCCAGTCGACGCCGTGGTGTTCGCAGAACCGCCCATCCTCCGACATCGTGACCGCGGCGATCAGTTGCGGCGACATCTCGTCGAGGCTCACCCAGTCCCGCTCCACCGGCCCGAACAGGCGCGACCAGAGCATCAGTGGCGAGATCGCCGGGATCAGCCCATATAGGGGAATCATCACCAGCGGGATGGCAACGAGTACGATCGCGACTCGGCCGACGATGCGCCAGACGTTCCGCCTGGGTGTCGCGGAGCGCGTGGAACGGCTGGCGCGGGCGCGGCCGGAGGCGGTGCTCATCCGGTCCGGAATAGCGGTAGCGTCGGTCCGGCGCAATCGCAGCCCTCTTGACCCGCGCCGGGCTTTCCGGGCATTCGGGGGACATGCGCGACCTCTTCCTGACCAAGCTTGCCGAAGCGGCCGAAGTTACCGACAAGATGCTCGACCGTCTGCTCACCTCCGAGGCGGAGCGCGGCGAGATCTACCGGCCGAAGCTGCTTGTCGAGGCAATGCGCTACGCGGCGCTGTCGCCCGGCAAACGGTTGCGGCCCTTGATCGTCATCGAGACGGCGCGCCTTTTCCATCGTCACGACGAAGGCGTCGTGCGGGCAGCGGCGGCGGTCGAATGCATCCACGCCTACAGCCTCGTCCATGACGACTTGCCGGCGCTCGACGACGACGATGTCCGCCGTGACCGGCCGACATTGCACAGGCAGTTTGGCGAAGCGACTGCGATCCTTGCCGGCGACGCGCTGCTGACCATCGCCTTTGACATCCTCGCCGACCCGGCGGTCGACCGCGATCCCCTGGTCTGCGCGGCCATGGTCGGCGCCCTGGCGCGCGCCGCCGGGGTCGGCGGCATGGTCGGCGGCCAGGTGCTCGATATCGAGGGCGAAGGCCGCACCTTGACCGACGCGCAGATTTCCCGTGTCCAGGCCATGAAGACCGGAGCCTTGTTCCGCTTCGCCGCGCAGGCCGGCGCGTTTCTTGGCCATGCTGCCGAGGAGGACAGGCATCGCCTGCTCGATTTCGGCTCCGCGTTTGGCCGCGCTTTCCAGATTGCTGACGATCTCATCGACGTGGTTGCCTCCGCCGAAGAGGCCGGCAAGGCGACGGGCAAGGATGGCGCTCGCGGCAAGGCGACGCTGGTAGCGAGCCACGGCGTTGCCGAGGCCAGGACGATGCTGGCGTTGGCTACCGGAGAGGCGGTCCAGATGCTCGACTTCTTCGGTCCCCGCGCCAACGTTCTCGCCGAAGCGGCGCGCTATCTGGAGATCGGAACCGGGTAGGCCGGCCAGGGGCGAGCCGCGTCGTTTCCCCACCTTCGATGGAGGCTGGCGGCGTCGCGGCGCGCATAGTAACTCTCCCTCATGGACGAGGCCCGACCGCATCCGGCTCCGAAAGAGAATCGCCCGCGGCGGCGACGCACGTTCCGGCGCACCCGGAAAGTGCTCTGGGATGCGCTCAATCATTTCAATTACGACGACGGCTGGGCGATGGCGAGCCACGTCTCGCTGTCGGTGCTGATGGCGTTATTCCCGTTCCTGATTTTCGTCGCCACCCTAGCTGGTTTCATCGGCAACAAGGATCTCGCCGACCGCGTCGCCGACATCCTGTTCGCCACCTGGCCGAAAGACGTTGCCGAGCCGATCGCGGCGCAAGTGCATGATGTGCTGACGACGCCGCGCGGCGGGCTGCTCGCCGTATCGATCGTCGTCACCGTGTATCTAGCCTCAAACGGCGTCGAGGCCGTGCGGACGGCTCTCAACCGTGCCTACCGCGCCACCGAGACACGTTGGTTCTACTGGCGGCGGCTGCAGAGCGTCTTCTTCGTCATCATCGGCGCCGTGGCGAGCCTTGCCCTCGCCTTCCTCAGCCTCCTCGGACCACTGATGGTTTCGCGGCTCAGCGGCGTGGTGCCGGCGCTGGCGCCGCTCCTCGATATACTCTCCCCGGCGCGGCTCGGCGCCACTGGCTTCGTGCTCGTCGTGGTGCTGACCGCCTCGCATCTTCTTTTGCCCGCGTCACGGCCTGGCGCATGGGCGTTGTGGCCGGGAATCCTGCTCACCCTCGTCCTTTGGGTCCTCTCGGCGGCGATCTTCGGGTACTATATCGAGCGCTTCTCCAACTATGTGGCGACGTATGCCGGGCTTGCCGGTGTCGTGGCGGCGCTGTTCTTTCTCTACATCGTGTCGGTGTTGATGCTGTTCGGGGCCGAGTTCAACGCCGCCATCCAGCGCCTCCGCGACGGCAAGCTCGGCTGAGGCTCAGGCGTCGCTGCGCGCCAGGACCGCAGCGTGTGCCGGCTTGCGGGCAAGCGCCGCCTGCATGGCGGCATGGAGTTCACGCGGGCTGTAGGGCTTCAACACAGCGCCGGCGAAGCCGGCGGCGCGGCCGCGAGGACCGGCAACCTCGCTGCGGGCGATTGCGAGAGGCACTATTGGCATCGTGCCGCGCTCGCCAAGCGCGCGGATCAGGGTTGCGGTGACGATGCCGTCCATGTCCGGCATGTGGAGGTCGATGAGGACAAGGTCGACGGACTCGCCGCGGACAAGGGCGATGGCCGCCTCACCACTGCGGGCGGCGATGCAGGCGCAGCCGAACTGCTCGACGAGCAGCGTGGTGATGGTTGCCGTGGCGTTGTTGCCGTCGACCACGGCGACCCGGGGCCGTCGGCCGTCGGCGGTGGTCAGATACGCGGCATCACTCGCCATGTGACTGCGCCTCGATACGCGAAACCGACCGAAGTATCCGCCCGGCTTGCTTAACGGGCGGCTAAGATTCATTGGTGGTTTGGAACTCCGGTCGGAATTGCGTCGGGTCAGTTTCCGGGGCGGGCAAGCGCAGATGAACCAGGCGATTGACATTGTGCTGCCGGTCTTCGGCCTGATCGGCATCGGCTACGCGGCGGCCTGGGGACGCATCCTGCCGGAAGGCGGCGACCAAGCCCTCGCCGACTTCTGCTACAACATCGCTATTCCGCTCCTCATTTTCAAAGTCGTTGCGACGGCCGACTTCTCCGGCGGCTCGCCCTGGGCACTCTGGGCGGCCTACTACTTCGCCTTCGCCGTGATGTGGACGGCGGGGACTTTCCTCGTCCGGCGCCTGTTCCGGCGTGATGCACGAGCCGGGCTCGTCGCCGGCGTCTCGTCCTCCTACGGCAATGTGCTCCTGGTCGGCGTGCCGCTCATCCTCAGCGCCTATGGCGATCAGGGAACCGCGGCGATCACGCTCCTCATCGCCATCCACTTGCCGATCATGATGGGGGTGAGCGCGGTTCTGATCGAGCGGGCGCTGATCGTCGACGGACTCTCGGACGGCACCCATGTCCGGGCGATCGCCATGAGCGTCGCCCGCAGCCTCCTCCTCAACCCCGTGATCCTCGGTCTCTTCGCCGGCATCCTCTGGCGGCTGACGGGCCTCGGCATCAGCGGGCCCGGCGGCACGGTCGTCGACCGGCTCGGCAACGTGGCAGCGACCGTCGCGCTTGTCTCGGTCGGCATGAACCTTCGCAAGTACGGCATCCACGGCAATGTCCGGGCGGCGCTGATCGTCGGCTCCCTCAAGCTCATCGTCATGCCGGCGCTGGTGCTGCTGCTCGTGGTCTACGTGGTCGCCCTGCCGCCGGTGTGGGCGAAGGCGATCGTCCTTGCCGCGGCATGCCCGACCGGGGTCAACGCCTATGTCGTCGCCAGCCGCTTCCGCACGGGCGAGGCCCTGTCCTCCAATGCCATCACCCTCACCACCGCCTTGGCGGTATTGACGGTTGCCCTGTGGCTTCACGTGCTGGCGGGGATCTAGAGCCCAACCATGCGCCGGATCTCTGCGGGCGTCGCGCCTTGCGCGCGAAGCGCGCCGAGCGCGGTATCTCGGCTCGACTTGGAGAGCTTGCGGCCGCTCGCGTCGGTGACGAGGCGATGATGGTGGTAGGTAGGCGACGGCAGGCCGAGCAGCTTTTGCAGGAGCACATGAACAGACGTGGCGGCATAGAGATCACGGCCCCGGACGATGTGGGTCACACCTTGCAATGCATCATCGACGACCACCGACAAGTGATACGAGGTGGGCGTTTCCCTTCGCGCCACGACCACATCACCCCAGGCCGCGGGGTTGGCGGCGACCTCGCGCGGCTCGCTGCCGACGTCCTCACGCCAGGAGAGCGCGCCCGTCCGGGCGATGGATTCGTCCATACGGAGCCGGAAAGCATGGGGTGCTCCGGCAGCGATCCGGCGCTCCGCCTCGGCCGGATCGCGGGCGCGGTCGGCGTCCGGGTAAAGCGGCGCGCCATCGGGGTCGCGGGGCCAGTTTGGGTCGCCGGTCGCTGCAGCCATCTCGGCGCGGCTCATGAAGGCGGGATAGACGAGGCCCATGCCGGTCAGCCGCGCAAGCGCCGAGGCGTAGTCTCCCATATGTTCGGACTGGCGGCGGACCGGTTCTTCCCACGCAATGCCGAGCCAGGCGAGGTCGCGGTAGATGGCGTCCTCATATTCCGGCCGGCAGCGGGTCTGATCGATATCCTCGATGCGCAACAGGAAACGCCCGCCGACCTTACGGCAGAGCTCGAAGTCTAGCAGCGCCGAAAGCGCATGACCGAGATGGAGTTCGCCATTTGGCGAAGGGGCAAAGCGGAAAACGGGTTGCATCGGGCGAGCTGAGGCAAATGGTCAACACCCAGCTAGCGTATCGCAAGCGGAAAGTCGTGCTGCGCATCATCGAGACCGAAGCCGATATTGCCGAGGGGCTCGCCCATCTCGCGGCGCGCGACCGGCGGCTACGGAAGGTCATTGCCGTCGCCGGCACCGTGCCGCTTCGACGGGCGCCGCACGGGCTGGAGGGGCTGGCGCGAATCGTCGTGGCGCAGCAGGTATCCGTGGCGAGTGCCGAGGCGATCTGGCTGCGCTTCGCCGGGGCGTTTCCCAAGCTGACGCCGGGGACTCTGCTCGAGGCTACCGAAGAAACGTTCCGTGCCGCGGGGCTCTCCGGGCCCAAGATCAGGACATTGCGGGCGGTAGCCGAGGCGATAGCCGCCGGACTCGACCTTGACGGTCTTGCCGAGCTTCCAGGCGAGGAAGCCCACGCCGCGCTGACGGCGATCAAGGGCATCGGGCCGTGGACGGCCGACATCTACCTCCTCTTCTGTCTCGGTCATGCCGACATCTTCCCGGCCGGGGATCTCGCCCTCCGCATTGCCGTTGCCGATGCCCTCGGCAAGGAATCGCCAATGTCGATCGCCAACCTCGAAGAGATGGCCCGGAAATGGTCGCCCTGGCGGGGCGTCGCGGCGCGGCTGTTCTGGTCCTACTATCGCGCCCGAAAGCAGCGCGCCGCGCTGCCGGTGTGAGCCGGCGCGCCAACGGGAGACGCGGATGATCGACGGGCCACGACTGAGGCCGGCAAGCGGAGGTGCAGCGCGAAGCCTTGTCGTATTCCTTCACGGCTACGGCGCCGCCGGCAACGACCTCATCGACATCGGCCGGCATTGGTCGGCGACCCTGCCGGACACCGCGTTTGCCTCACCAAATGCGGCCGAGGCTTGCGCCGAAGCGCCGGTTGGCCGTCAGTGGTTCGGCCTGACGATGCGCGATCCCGATGAACTGTGGCGCGGCGTTACGCGCGCCGCACCGGTGCTCGATGAATTCCTCGACGCTGAGTT
>JBDTLN010000101.1:0-7148 GCA_039934795.1 Bauldia sp.
GAAATGAGTACCTTGCCGGCCATGTGGCCGCAGCGCTTGGGCGCGAGTTGGTCCTCGATATGCACCGCCGACACGCCCATCTGGTCGTAGAGGCGGATGGTGCGGGTAACGTTCTTCACGTCGCCATAGCCGTCGTCAATGTCGACGAAGACCGGAAGGGTCGACGCCTGCATCGTCTCGCGGATGGCTTGCGACATCTCGCCGAATCCGACAAGGCCGACATCGGGCAAGCCGAAACGCGCGCCGATGAGCGGGAAGCCGCCGATGAAATAGGCCGGGAAACCGGCAGCCTCGATCAGCCGCGCGCTGAACGCGTCGTGCGCCCCCGGCAGCACCAGTGGCCGGTGTCGGGAAAGGAGTTCGCGCCAGGTCGGCTTGGCAACTGTCGTCACAAGAAAGAACCCGCAAACAGGACTGAATCACTGGCCGAACAGGCACGCCGGATCGGCTCGCCCGGTCGGATAACAGACCCGGCAAAGCTAGACACTCGCGCGCAAAATAGCAAATGCATTAGCTATTCCTGAATTCTCTCGCAGGGCGCCGGAGTGGCCGCATATGAGGGTTTGTATTCCGCCGCGAGGGCAATGGCGTTCTTACGCCAGTCGCTGGACTGGCCAATATCAGCATCGGCGTTTACAAATTGACGAACCGATTTGCTTTGGACATATTTCCGCATCGCTTGAGAAGAGAGAGATGGAACCGGCGCAACCCAAGCCGAGCCGCCTGTTTGAGCCGGTCGGCATCGGCCGCTACCGGCTGCCGCACCGTATCGTCATGGCGCCCCTGACGCGCTGCCGTGTCACCGATCCGAACATCCCCAACGCCATGATGGCGGAATACTACGCGCAGCGGTCGAGCGCGGCGCTGATCATAACCGAAGCGACGGCCGTGTCGGAAGCGGCGCAAGGCTACTGGCGGACACCCGGCATCTACAATTTTAAGCAGGTCGCGGGCTGGGCGGCGATTGCCGACGCTGTCCATGCCGGGGTCGCCCGCATCTTCGTCCAGCTCTGGCACAATGGCCGCATGTTCCATCCCGACAACGTGCCGTGGCCGGGCGGCTCGGTGGCGCCCTCGGCAATCGCGCCCGCCGTGCTGATGATGACGCCGAACGGGCGGCAGGCGCCTCCCGCGCCGCGCGAACTGACCGCGCCGGAAATACGGGGCATTGTCGCCGACTTCGTCCTTGCGGCGCGGAACGCCATGCTCGCCGGCATGGATGGCATCGAGCTGCACGCCGCCAACGGCTACATCTTCGACCAGTTCCTCCACCGTTCGAGCAACCGCCGCACCGATGCCCACGGTGGCGCCATCGAGAACCGCGCGCGGCTCCTCCTTGAGGTGATCGACGCGGTATCCGCCGCCATCGGTCCGGATCGGGTCGGCGTCCGCATCTCGCCCTTTGGCGTCCTGAACGACATGCACGATCCGGAGCTGGCCGAGATCTATCGGCATGTCCTCACCGCCATCGACGCGCGCGACGTCGCCTATCTCCACGTCATCCGGCCGGTGGTTTCCGGCAACCAGGATTCTGCCGCCGGACGGCGGCTCCGCGATCCGGTGCTCGACGTTCGCCAGCATTTTCGCGGTCGGGTCATCGTGGCCGGCGGGCTCGATGTCGCCGAAGCTGACGCATTCGTTGCAGCGGGGCTCGCCGATGCGGCGGCGTTCGGGCGCTGGTTCGTCAGCAACCCCGACCTCCCGGAACGCCTGTGGAACCAGTGGCCACTCAACGAGGCCGATCGGGCGACGTTCTATACCCAGGCGGCCGAGGGCTATGTCGACTACCCGACCTTCGCGCCCGCCGATCGCGACGCCGCCGCGGGCTAAGGCGCCTCGGTTGTCTCGCCGGCGAGATGCCGGGCGGCAAGATAGGCAAAGACGATCGCCGGCCCGAGCGTGATGCCGCCGCCCGGATAGTTGCCGCCGGCGATGCTCGCCGCGTCGTTGCCGACGGCATAGAGGCCCGCGATCGGCGTTCCGTCCGCACCCAGAACCTGTGCGTGGCGGTTGGTACGAATTCCGTCGAATGTCCCGAGGTCGCCGACGCCGATTTCAACGGTGAAGAACGGCGGTGTCTCGATGGGCGCAAGGCACGGGTTCGGCCGGTAGCGCGCGTCGCCGTAGAAGCGGTTATAGGCGGTCGACCCCTTGCCGAATTCCGTGTCGACGCCGGCGGCGCAGGCGCGATTGTATGTGGCGACCGTCTTTTCCAGCGCGTCGGCATCAATGCCGGCCTTGGCGCTGAGTTCGGCCAGCGTTCTGCCGCTCTTCAGGTAACCGGAGCGAAGATGTGCGCCATACGGAACCGGGAACGGCTTGACGTAGCCGAGCCCGAAGTTGCGGAGGAAGCGACGGTCGACGACGAGGAAGGCGTTGAAGCGATCGCCCGGTTCCTGCGCCGCGAACAGGCCCTGGATGAAGTCGTGATAGGAGTTCGCCTCGTTGGCGAAGCGCCTGCCGTTCGGCTTGACGGCGATGAGCCCCGGCTTGCCGCGATCGATGAAATGCGGAAAGAGCCCGAAGCCGCCGTCCCTGCGCGGGACGCGCGATACCGGCACCCAGGCGGCGGCGTTGGGCAAGTCCATCACGGCCGCCCCGCCGGCGCTTCCGGCGAGTTTCATTCCGTCGCCCGTATTCGATAGCGGCGCCGGCGACAGGTGGCCGGTGCCGGCGCGCTCATGCGGGAACAGCACCTTCCGCAATTCCTCGTCCTGCGGGACTCCGCCCGTGGCGAGGACGACGCCGCGGCGGCAGACGATCTCCATATCGCCCGTCGTGCTCCCGACCGTCGCGCCACGCACCGCGCCGTTCTCGACTATCAGCGTCCGTACGCCGGCATCGGTGCGCACCTCCACGCCGGCGTCGAGGGCGCTTCGAAACAAACGCGCCGCGAGGGCCGCACCGTTGGTCAGGCGCATGTCGCGACCGTGGACGAGCAGGTCAGTCAAATGCCGTGCGAACCGCTTGGCGACATGGAGCGCCGAACGCGGCGAGCGCGTCGCGTTGGCGAAGTGCTTCAGGTCGGGCCCGGTGCCGATTGTCATGCCGGCGAATTTGAGCTCGGGGAGGGGCGGGCGCAGGCGGCCGATCTCTGCGCCGAGTCCGGTTCCCTCGAAGGGGCGGGCGATGATCGAACGGCCGCCCGCCATGCCGCCCGGCGCCTCCGGATGGTAGTCCGAGAATTCCGGTGCCGCATCGAAGGCGAGCGCCGTCTTCGTCTCATAGAAGGTCACCGCCTCGGAGATCGTCCCGAGAAACGCGTCAATGCTCTCGGCATTGAAATGATTGCCCGCTTCATGGCGCAGATAGGTACGTGCCGCGTCGATCGAATCGCCGACCCCGACCCGCCGCGACACCGGATTGCCAGGCAGCCACAGGAAGCCGCCGGAGAGCGCCGTCGTCCCGCCGACAAACCTGTCCTTCTCGACGAGGATGACCTTCAGCCCGAGCCGCGCCGCGACCGTTGCCGCGGCGAGCCCGGCGGCGCCCGAGCCGACGACCAGCACGTCGCATTCGGTTGGCTTTCTGTGGCTCAAGGTCTTGCCGCGTTCCCTGACGTCCGGATCCAGCCTGTTTTGCAATTAACGAAAGGGTATGACAATGGTAAACGCGTTGGCAAGGCGACGGTCAGCACCGTCAGACGGCACCCAGACGTGACGGTGGCGCCTCTCCGCCCTTTGCGTTCCCGTGGCAAGACGCTAGACGTACCGCATAACGACTCAATTGCCGGTAGAGAATGACTTCGGTCATGGCCAAGGGAAACGGACGGGCGGCTGAAGCGCCGAGACGCGGGCGCGGCATCCAGTCGGTCGAGGTGGGCCACCGCTTGCTCACGGTCCTCGTCGATGCCGGCAAGCCGATGATCCTCCGCGATCTGGCGGCCGCGTCGGACCTCGCACCGGCGCAGGCGCACGCCTATCTCGCCAGCTTTCGCCGGATCGAACTCGTCGAGCAGGACGCCGCCAGCGGACGCTACAGCCTTGGGCCCTTCGCCATGCGCCTCGGCATGGCGCGGATGCGCAGCTACGAACCGCTGGCATGGGCGAGCAAGTCCGCCATCGACCTCAGCCGGGAGCTCGGCCTGATGGTCTGCGTCGTCGTCTGGGGACCGCAGGCGCCGACAGTCGTCCAGATGCAGGAAGGCGCCCATCAGCTCAACCTCAACATCCGCGAGGGCACGCTCTTTTCGGTGACCGGCACGGCCAGCGGACGGGTCTTTGGCGCCCTGTCGAACGCTGACACGGTTCGAACGCGGATCGAAGCGGAGTTGAAGGGCACCGTCGTCAATCAGGGCGTCGGCGCGCGCCTGACACGGCAGGAGCTCAAGGCCGAGTTCGCGGCGATTCGCGGGCGCGGCTACGCGACATCCCTCGGCCGGCCCGTGCCTGGCATCAACGCGGTCTCAGCCCCGATCTTCGACCGGGAAAGCAACCTCCTCCTCGTCCTCACCCTCATCGGCGCGGAAACGACGCTGACCCTCGGCAAGGACGACCCGGCGCTCGATGTTCTGCTCGCCGAGACGCATAGGCTGTCCCTCCGGTCGCAATCCGGTCCCGGCCGACCGGCCGCCGATGGGGCGTCGGCCAATGTCGATCTCGTGGTGGCGGCCGGGGAGGCGTCGTGAGCACCGAGGGTCGCGGCGTCCAGTCGATCGAAGTTGGCGCCCGGCTGCTCAACGCGCTGGTCGACGATGGCGAGCCGATGATGCTCCGGGACCTGGCAAGGCGCGCCGGCATCGCGCCGGCGCAGGCGCACGCCTATCTCGTCAGCTTCCGCAATTCCGGCCTTGTCGAACAGGATGGGCAGGCCGGCCTCTACCGGCTTGGTCCGTTCGCCTTGCAACTCGCCATCGCTCGGATGCGCAGCTTCGACCCGCTGCGCATGGCCGGCGACGCGATCGCCGATCTTGCCGCTGAGACCGGGCTCACGGTCGCGCTAGCCATCTGGGGGACGTTCGGCCCGACCGTGATCCAGGTCTGGGAAGGCGCCGACCAGGTCCACATCAACACCCGTGCCGGCACGGTCTATTCGGTTTCGGGAACCGCCACCGGGCGCGTCTTTGCCGCGTTCATGCCGGAGAGCCTGATCCGCGAGACCATCAGGGCCGAACTCGCCGAAAGCCGTTACCTGCGGCGGATCGGCGAGACCATCAGCTTCAGCCTCTTGAAGCCCGATCTCAAGTCGATCCGCGCCCTCGGCTTCTCGACGATCAAGGCTCCGCCGGTGCCTGGCATCAACGCTCTCTCTGCACCGGTGTTCGACCATGTTGGCCAGATGCTGATGGCGGTGACGCTGATCGGCCCCGCCACGGCCTTCGACGACACGGTCGAGGGCACGTGCGTCCGCGCTCTCCTCCGCTTCACCGGCAGGCTGTCGTCGAAGCTCGGCTTCGAGGCGCGCGGCAGAAGCGCCTGACCGGCATCGACGTCAGCGCCGCGGCGCTCACGGCGGGAGGAACGCGAACAGGCGGCCGGGAACGCGATAGTTCGCGCAGGAGGTCTGGCGGCTCGACATGCTGACCTTCCACGCGAACTGGCCGGTCATCAGGTCGATGAACGCCACCCCGTTCTCGAAGGCATATTTGACGAGGAGGAGCCGGCAAACTCTTCCCGGCGCGTATTTCGAGAACGCGGCGTCGAAGGCCGTCTTCGACAGATAGATCCCCTCTTGCGACCGGAAGACGAAGGTGGACGCGAGCGACTTTCCGTCGACGGCGAGACGGTCGACCGTGCCCACACCCGCCGCCGCGGCGGCGCGGAAAAGCTGCTCGACATCGGCGGCAAGGAGCCAGTGCGCGCGTTTCAGTCCGGACGCCAGCGCGGCGCGTTTTCGCGAAAGGAGGAGAGCCGTTTCGCTGACCGCCTCGGCCGGATCGCCGACCTTGTCGAATGACAGCGTGCCGAGTTTTTCCAGCGCCCGCAGCCGATTGCGGAAATTCTGCCGCGAGCGGGCAGTCATGCGGCGGAGAAACTCGTCCCAGTCGCCATAGTCGCCGGTGTAGAGTCGCCGCACGGGAAAGCGCGTCTTCTGTTGCGCCCCTGAGGCCCGAAGGAAATGCCGCGCGGCGGCATCCTCCGGCACCCAATTGAGGCGCATGCGGCGGATCGAGAAATCGCGCTTCAGAAACGCCGCCGCCGCCTCAGCGCCGCTCCTGCCCGCCGCGGAGTCCTCCATGACCAGATCGGCGTAGCAAGGCGTTCCGCTGTCGATCCAGCCGAGCGTGCGCCAGCCGGGGAAGTCGCGTCGCGCCACTAGAGGCAGGACGAAGACCAGCCGCCCCTCGGCGCGCGCCGTCACGACGGAAAGCCGACAGTTGCCCCGCGCGCGCAGCATAGCCCAGCAGAGCGCGATCCACTGATGGCTGGCAAACGGCGTCGCCGCCAGGGCCCGCCGTTCCAGAGCGCGCCACTCATCGGCAAGGACCGTTAACTCGCGGTCGGATGTGAGCGTGGCGATGTCCACTGTTCTTCGCGCGCATGATCCGGCCGGCCGATACCGATCCTACTTCACAAGGCACTGAAATGGTGACCCCGACGCGATTCGAACGCGTGGCCCCCAGATTAGGAATCTGGTGCTCTATCCTGCTGAGCTACGGGGTCAGCTGAAGTTGATCTAGCACAAGGAAGCATCAGTGATCACCTCCTCTGTCCCTCCTACTCCTTCGCACCAAATTTCAGTAGCAACTCCCGGATTTCGTTGTCCTGGCATATCTCCAAGGGGGTCTCGCCCTTGTTGTTGGCGACATTTGGATCGGCACCGTTGCTCAGCAGCAGTTCGGCCATTTCGACCCTCCGGTCACCGATCGACGTGTGGAGGGGGGTCTCAGCCCGAAAGCCGCCTTTGACGTTTACATCGGCTCCGGCAGACAAGAGAAGCAGTACCATCCCCCGATTGTTGGCGGCCGTTGCGAAATGGAGCGCCGTGAAGTGCTCAACCGAGTCAACCGGCGCTAAGCTGGCTCCATGGGCCACCAGGATCTTCGCGGCATCGACGCTGCTCAAGGCCGCTGCGCGTATTAGCGGAGTGACGCCATCCGAGTTGAGCGCCTCGATCGCGGCCCCTCGCGATATCAGCACTTCGATCGCGTCAGCGCGATTCGCGTAGGCGGCTGTATGAAGCGGATGATCTCCTTTTTGACTGGCGCC
>JBDTLN010000102.1:0-7105 GCA_039934795.1 Bauldia sp.
CCAGCGGCAAGAGGACGTCACGGGCTTTCCGTCCCTGCACGGCGATCACCGCCCATTGCTCGGTGGTCGAGGTCAGCCAGACCTTGAGGTCCGGGAACTCGGTCTGGAGATAGTCCTCCATGTGCTGCAGGACGCGTGGCGCGCCGCCGGTCGTTGTCGTGACGTGGTAACGATCCTCGGCGAGGCGCCCGACGACGCCGTCATCCATGACGAAGCCGGCTTCGCTCAGCATCAGCCCATAGCGGCAGCGGCCCGGCTCAAGCTTTTTCCAGGCGTTGGTGTACATGCGATTCATGAACTCGGCCGCGTCAGGACCGACCACCTCGATCTTGCCGAGCGTGGTGGCGTCGAAGATGCCGACGCTCTCGCGTACGGCGCGGCACTCGCGCGCCACTGCAGCATGCATGTCCTCGCCGGCTTTGGGAAAATAGCGCGCCCGCTTCCACTGGCCGACATCCTCGAACACGGCGCCGTTCTCGGCGGCCCAGCCGTGGATTGGTGTCGTGCGGACTGGATCGAACAGATCGCCGCGCGAGGCGCCGGCGATCGTGCCGAAGGTGACCGGCGTATAGGGATTGCGGAACGTGGTGAGGCCGACTTGTGGAATGGACTTGCCGAGCGCCTTGGCGACGATGGCAAGGGCATTCATGTTCGAGGTCTTGCCCTGGTCGGTGGCCATGCCGGTGGTGGTGTAGCGCTTGACGTGCTCGATGGAGCGGAAGCCCTCGCCCACCGCAAGCGCGATATCCTTGGCTGTCACGTCGTTCTGGAAATCGACGAAGGCCTTGACGGGCTTGTCGCGCTTGTAGGGCACCGCCCCGATAAACCCGCCGCGGGGCTCGACGGCTCCCTCAACCTTGAAGATGCGATCGATCTTTGCTCCCCCCGGGATGCCCTGCGCCGCCCTGGCCGCGGCCTCGCCGGCCGCGTAGCCTTCACTGAGGCAGTCGAGGAGTGCGTAGCTGCCGCGGCAGGCGCCGGCCGAACGCTGGTGATCCGGCGCGATGTCGGGGACGAAGGCTTCCAGCGCATCGTCGTAGCGCAGCCGTCCGCGCGATTGAGAGAACAGGTGGACGCTCGGCGTCCAGCCGCCTGACATCAGCAGGAGATCGCAGGGCACGCGTTCGCTCATGCCGATCGATCCGCCATCGCCGATCGCGGCGATATCGGCCGCCTCGACGCGGCGCGTGCCGTGGGTGCCGACGACCGCCGTCGACGACCGAATCTCTATGCCGGCCATCCTCGCAGCGGCAACGATCGGGCTTTCCGATTGCGGCCGCAGGTCGGCGATAGCAGCGACCGTGACGCCCGCCGCTTTCAGGTCGAGGGCCGTCCGGTAGGCTCCGTCCTCGGCGGTGGCGACAAGGACGCGCGTCCCCGGCTTGACGCCGTGGCGGTTGAGAAAGACACGCGCCGCATCGGCGAGCATGATGCCGGGCCGGTCGTTCTCGGGGAACACCAGCGGCCGTTCGATCGCGCCTGTCGCCAGCACCACTTCCTTGGCGCGGACCTGCCATAGCCGTTCCCGCGGCACTTTCTCGTCCGGCGCGGCGAGGTGATCGGTGATGCGCTCGGCAAGGCCGACAAAATTGTCGGCGAAATAGCCGAACGCCGTCGTCCGGGTGAGGAGACGAGCATTGCCGCGCGCGGCAAGCGTCGCGACTGCCTCGTCGGCCCATTCTGCCGCCGACTTGCCGTCGATCGTGGCGCTGGTTTCGTGGAGGAGCGAGCCGCCCGCCTCGTTCTGTTCATCGCAAAGGATCACGCGGCCACCGGTCGCCGCGGCAGCCAGCGCCGCGGCGAGGCCGGCCGGACCGGCGCCGACGACCAGCACGTCGCAATGGGCATAGCGATGAAGGTAGCGGTCGGGGTCGGGCTCGGTCGGCGCCTTGCCAAGGCCGGCCGTCGCGCGGATGGCGGGTTCATAGATCCGCGCCCAGGCGGCGCGCGGCCATTTGAAGGTCTTGTAATAGAAACCGGCGGGGAAAAGGGGCGACAGCCTGTCGTTGATGGCGCCGATATCGAGTGCCAGACTCGGCCAGCGGTTCTGGCTCCAGGCACGAAGCCCATCGTAGATTTCCACCTCCGTCGCCCGAAGGTTCGGCGTCCGGCGCCCGCCACCACGATCCACGGTGACGAGGGCATTCGGCTCCTCGACCCCTGCCGAGACGATGCCGCGCGGCCGATGATATTTGAACGAGCGCCCCACGAGATGGACGCCGTTGGCGAGAAGCGCCGAGGCAAGCGTGTCGCCGCGGAAGCCGGTGTAGCTCCTGCCGTCGAAACGGAAGCGCACCGCTCGCGACCGGTCGATCCGGCCGCCCGAGGCTGTGCGAAAGGCGGTCATCGGCCCGGCATCGGCGGCTTCGGCTCGCCGGGCTTGTAGGTCGCGGTGATCTTGTCGCTCACCGTGTCGCGCACGCAGTTGAAGAAGCGCGCGCAGCCATGGATATGCCGCCAGCGTTCGTAGTGCCTCCCCTTCGGGTTCGAGCGCAAGTAGAGGAACTCGACCCAGGCCTCGTCGTTGAGCGCATCCGGGTTCGCCGGCCGGGCGATATGCGCCTCGCCGCCATAGCGGAACTCGTTCTCCGGCCGCTCTCCGCACCAGGGGCAGGCGATCAGCAGCATGGTCAGTGCGCCACCGCCGCCGCCGCAGCTTCGTCGATGAGCCGGCCGGTGCGGAAGCGGTCGAGGGTGAACGGCGCCGCCAGCGGATGCGGCTCGCCTCTGGCGAGGGTGGCGGCGAAGACGTGACCGGAGCCCGGCGTTGCCTTGAAGCCGCCCGTGCCCCAGCCGCAATTGACGAAGAGACCCGGCACCGGCGTCTTGCCGATGATCGGCGAGCGGTCCGGCGTCACGTCGACGATACCGCCCCAGTTGCGCAGCATCTTCATCCGCCGGAACATCGGGAAGAGTTCGGCGATGGCATCGAGCGTTTGGGAGGCGATGTGGAGGCCACCGGTCTGGCTATAGGAGACATAGGCATCAGTGCCGGCGCCGATGACGAGCTCGCCCTTGTCGGATTGCGAGATGTAGGCGTGGATGGTGTTCGACATGACGACACAGGGGAAGACCGGCTTGACCGGCTCGGAGACGAGGGCCTGGAGAGGATAGCTTTCGAGCGGCATGCGCACGCCTGCCATCGCCATCAGCACGGAGGTGTGCCCGGCTGAGACGACGCCGATCTTCTTTGCCAGGATGCGTCCGCGCGTCGTCTCGACGCCGGTAACCGCCCCGTCCGTGCCCCGTCGAATTCCCGTCACCTCGCAGTTCTGGATGATGTCGACGCCGTAGGAATCGGCCTTGCGCGCATAGCCCCATGCCACCGCATCGTGCCGCGCCGTCCCGCCCCGCCTCTGCAGCGCCGCCCCGATCACCGGATACCGGATATTCTTCTGGATGTTGAGCGGCGGGCAGAATTCCTTCGCCTCCTCGGCACTCAGCCACTCGTTGTCGACGCCATTCAGGCGGTTCGAATGGATGTGGCGCTTGAGACTCTGGATATCGTGAACCGTGTGCGCGAGCATCATGACGCCGCGCGGCGAGTACATCACGTTGTAGTTCAGGTCGCTGGAAAGCCGCTCCCAAAGCTTCAGCGCGTGTTCGTAAAGCGCCGCACTCTCGTCCCAGAGATAGTTGGACCGGATGATGGTGGTGTTGCGGCCGGTATTGCCGCCCCCCAGCCATCCCTTCTCGAGGACCGCAACATTCCTCAGGCCATGCTCCTTGGCGAGATAGTAGGCCGTCGCCAGACCATGGCCGCCGCCGCCGACAATGATGGCGTCATATTCGGCCTTCGGCTCCGGCGAGCGCCATTGCTCCCGCCAGTTGTCCTGGCCGGACATCGCATTGCGGGCGAGGCTGAAAATGGAGAAGCGTTGCATCGAAGGCTTACGGACTCTGCGGCATTTTGACGATAGCCGATGTCTGTCGCCGCGGCGAGAAAATCAGTGCAATTGCCCGCTTGTGCAGCATGGCCGGTCGACTATCATCCTCTCAACTAAAAGCAATCGGGAGGAATTTGATGACCAGCGGGCTGCAACTGTCGCGAAGCGATCTGCTCACCGCCTACGAGCGCATGCGAACCATTCGCGAGTTCGAAGATGCGGTCCACATCGAGTTCGCTGCCGGCAACATTCCCGGTTTCGTTCATCTTTATGCCGGCGAGGAGGCTTCCGGCGTCGGCATCTGCCTGCAGCTCGAAGACCGCGACGCTATCGCCTCCACCCATCGCGGCCATGGCCACTGCATCGCCAAGGGCGTCGATCCCGACGGCATGATGAAGGAGATTTTCGGCAAGAAGGACGGCCTCTGCGGCGGCAAGGGCGGCTCAATGCACATTGCCGACCTGTCCAAAGGCATGCTTGGCGCCAATGGCATCGTCGGCGCCGGCGGACCGCTCGCTTGCGGCGCGGCGCTTACCGCCAAGACGCTGAAGACCGGCGGCGTCGCGGTCGCGTTCTACGGGGACGGCGCGTCCAATCAGGGCGCCATCCTGGAATGCTACAACCTCGCCAAGGTGTGGAACCTGCCGGTGATCTTCGTCGCCGAAGACAATGGTTACGCCGAAGCGACCGCATCGAGCTGGTCGGTAGCGGGCAGCCAGGTCGGCCGCGGCAACGGCTTCGGCCTGCCATCGCGGGAGGTTAACGGCTTCGACTTCTTCGAAGTCTACGAGGCGTCGAGCGAGGCGATCGAACGGGCGCGGGCCGGCGGGGGCCCCTCGCTGCTGCACGTAAAGCTCGGCCGCTTCTACGGCCACTTCGAGGGTGACGCGATGACGTACCGCACGTCCGAGGAGGTGCCGCACCTGCGCGCCAATTTCGACCCGATCAACATCTTCCGCCAGCGCGTGGTCGAGGCCACCTTGCTCAAGACGGACGAACTCGACGCCATCGACAAGTCGGTGGCTTCGGAGATCGTCCGGATTGTCGCCGATGCCAAGGCGGCCGCGATGCCGACCGAGGCCGATCTGATGACCGACGTCTACGTGCGTTACTGAGGGAGGGCGAGCGATGCCGAAGAAGAGCTACCGCCAGGCCATCAACGAGGCGCTGGTGCATGAGATGGAGCGCGACCCGCGCGTCATCATCATGGGCGAGGATATTTCAGGTGGGACCGGCACCAAAGGCGACCAGGACGCCTGGGGCGGGCCGCTCGGCGTAACCAAGGGCCTCCGGCCCCGTTTCGGCGCGGAACGCGTATTCGACACGCCGCTCGCCGAAATCTCGTTTATCGGCGCGGCCGTTGGCGCCGCGGCGACGGGCCTCAGGCCGGTCGCCGAGTTGATGTTCGTCGATTTCATGGGCGTCTGCCTCGACCAGATCATCAACCAGGCGGCCAAGTTCCGGTACATGTTCGGCGGCAAGGCGGTCACGCCGTTGACGATACGCATGATGTACGGCGCCGGCATCCGGGCCGCCTCGCAACATTCCCAGTGTCTCTATCCGCTCTTCACGCATTTCCCGGGCCTCAAGGTGGTGCTGCCCTCCAATCCCTATGAGGCCAAGGGACTTCTGATCCAGGCGATCCGCGACGACGATCCGGTGATGTTCTTCGAGCACAAGGCCATCTACGACATGGAAGGCGATGTGCCGGACGAGGCTTATGCGATCCCGTTCGGCGAGGCGAATGTCGCCCGCGAAGGAGACGACGTCACCATCGTCGCCTTCGGCCGCATGGTGAACTTCGCCAATGAAGCGGCGGACAACCTCCTCAAGAAAGGCGTCTCCTGCACGGTTGTCGACCCGCGCACGACCTCGCCGCTCGATACCGAGACGATTCTCGAGACCGTCGAGGAAACTGGCCGGCTCGTCGTCGTTGACGAGAGCCACCCGCGCTGCTCCATGGCGACCGACATCGTGGCGCTGGTCAGCGAGAACATCTTCGGCGCGCTGAAAGCCGCCCCGAAGACGGTGACCGGACCGCACGCGCCGGTGCCGTTCTCGCCGGCGCTCGAGGATCTTTACGTACCGAGCGTCGCCAAGATCGAGGCGGCCGTGCTGTCCGTCATGGATCAGGGCCGCAAGGCTGCCGCCGAATGATCGACGAAGAGCGGCGCGCCGCTCTCGGCTTCCGCTTCTGGGACGACGAAAGCGACGCGCCGAAGCGCGCGAAAGGAACTTCTGACATGTCCGGTATTCTGGCGATCGTCATGCCGAAGTGGGGCCTCGTCATGGAGGAGGGCATGCTCGCCCGCTGGTCGGTCGAGGAAGGTGTCCCGGTCGCCGTCGGCCAGGAGATCATGGACATCGAGACCTCCAAGATCGCCAACTCCTTCGAAAGCCCCGTCGGCGGCGTGCTGCGCAAGAAGGTCGTTGCCGAGGGCGAGACGGTCCCGGTCGGCGCGCTTCTCGGCGTTGTTGCCGATGCCGGCACGCCAGAGGCCGACATCGACGCCTTCGTCGCGGACTTCCTCGCCAACTTCAAGGTCGCCGCCAAGAGTGGCGACACCGGACCGGTGCCGGAGATCGTCGAGGCCGGCGGCAGGCGCATCCGCTACCTCAAGGCGGGTCCGGAGGGCGGCACACCGGTTGTCTTCATCCACGGCTTCGGCGGCGACTATCTGAGCTGGAGCTTCAATCAGGGCGCCGTCGCCGAAAATCGCCAGACCTACGCCATTGATCTTCCCGGACATGGCGGATCGACCAAGGACGTCGGCGGCGGCACAGTTGGCGAACTGGCCGATGCGCTCAACGACTATCTCGACGCTATCGGCGCAGCGCCGGCCCACCTCGTCGGCCATTCGCTTGGCGCTGCCGTCGCGATCGAACTGGCGTTGAAGGCACCGCAAAAGGTAGCCGCCCTCAGCCTCATCGCACCGGCGGGCCTCGGAACCGAGATCAACGGTGACTTTATCGCCGGCTACATCGCCGAGAACCGCGCCCGGAAGCTTCGGCCAATCCTGGAAATGCTGGTCGCCGATCCGGCGACCATCACCATCGCCTTTGTTGAGGATACCCTCAAGTCCAAGCGGCTGGACGGGGTAATTCCCGCGCTCCAGACTATCGCCGCCGCGGCATTCGACGGCAGCGTCCAGCGGATCGCGCTGCGCGACCGTATCGGCGGTATCGGGGTACCGGTTCAGGTCATTTGGGGCGAAAGC
>JBDTLN010000103.1:0-7086 GCA_039934795.1 Bauldia sp.
TGCGGCCGCCGGAGAAGCAGGACGGCACGCCGATCAACCAGCTTTCGCTGATTGCCTTCCCGACGCGGGAACTCTTCTCCGAGAAGATCGACCAGTTCGACCTGATCGTCTTCGACCGCTACCAGCACCAGGGCGTGCTGCCGATCCTCTACTTCGACAATATCGCCCGCTATGTGCGCGATGGCGGCGCGCTGCTCGTCGCCGCCGGACCGGACTACGCCGCCAGCGGCAGCCTCTACGATACGCCCCTGTCGCCGGTCCTGCCGGCGGCGCCGACCGGCCAGATCACGGAGGAGCCGTTCTATGCCTCCGTCACCACCGAGGGCAGCCGCCATCCGGTGACCCGCGGCCTTGCCGGCGGCGACACGACGCCGCCGCACTGGGGCCGCTGGTTCCGCGTCATCGACGTCGACAAGCCGGTCGGCGAGGTGATCATGAAGGGCGCCGAGGACCGGCCGCTCCTCGTCCTCAACCGCGAGGGCAAGGGCCGCGTCGCCCTTCTCCTTTCCGACCATGCCTGGCTGTGGGCGCGCGGCTTCGAGGGCGGCGGCCCGCATGTCGACCTCCTCCGCCGCCTTGGCCACTGGCTGATGAAGGAGCCCGACCTCGAGGAAGAAGCGTTGCGCGCCACCGCGCGCGCCGGCGAACTGATCATTGAGCAGCAGACCATGGCCGACACCAGCGCGCCGGTGACAGTGCGCTCGCCGTCGGGGGCGACGGAGACCGTGACGCTGCGACCGATCGAGCCAGGACTTTGGCGGGCAACGCTGCCGGCGAAGGAAATCGGGCTTTACCGGGTCGAGCAGGGCGACAAGAAGGCGTTTGCCCATGTCGGCGCCGCCAACCCGCGCGAGTTCATCGACGCCCGCTCGACCGGCGAGAAGCTCCAGCCGCTGGCCAAGGCGACCGGCGGGCGCATCGCCCGCATGGCGACGCCCGACGGAACCCTGACCCTGCCGCGCATCGTGCCGGTACGGCCGGGCGGCGTCACCGCCGGCAATGACTGGATCGGCATCCGCATGACGGAGGCGAGCGTGCTGAAAGGCGTCGGCCGGCTGCCGCTCTTTGCCGGCCTTCTCGGCCTCGCGCTGCTGCTCGGCGCCTTCGCGGCAACCTGGTACCGCGAGGGCCGGTAGGTCGTGTCCGGCGCTAGTGGCGCCGGAACTGGGGGCGGCGCGGCGCCGACGAGCCGCCGGCGCTTTCGGTCTTGTGGCGGAAGTTGATCCGCCCCTTGTCGAGGTCGTACGGGGTCATCTCGACGCGGACCCGGTCGCCGGCAAGGGTGCGGATGCGGTGCTTGCGCATGCGCCCCGCCGCATAGGCGAGAATCTCATGATCGTTATCGAGTTTGACCCGGTAGTTGCCGTCGGGGAGGACTTCGGTGACGACGCCCTCGAATTCGAGAAGTTCTTCCTTGGCCAAGCGGAGTCTCCTTTCGTTGTCTCTGACGGATCAGCTGGCGCGCGACCTGGAGCGGAAGCCCCCGGACGGGGCAGGCTTCATGAAGCCGACTCCGGTCAAATCGTCGCTGCGGGTGGACTGGTTGTGGCGCGGCCGGTTGGCGGCATGCTGCCCACCGGGGCGGCCGCCCTTCTTCTGACCCTGCCGTTGCTGCTGCGGGCGACCGTTGCGCGGCCGGTGGTTCCGCTCGGCCTGCGGCTCGTCATTGACGACGGCCTCGGGGCCGGACGGCCCCCGCCGCTCGGACGGGATCTGGATGCGGATCAGCTTCTCGATGTCGCGGAGGAAAGCCCGCTCGTCGGAGGCGCAGAACGAGATCGCGATGCCGCTGGCGCCGGCCCGGGCGGTGCGCCCGATGCGATGGACGTAGGTGTCGGCGATGTTCGGCAGGTCGAAGTTGATGACGTGGCTGATGCCGTCGACATCGATGCCGCGCGCCGCGATGTCGGTGGCGACGAGGGTGCGGGTATGGCCGTCGCGGAACTGGGCGAGCGCCCGGTCGCGCTGGCCCTGGCTCTTGTTGCCATGGATGGCGTCGGCGGCGATGCCGGCGCTGTTGAGGCCGCGAACCACCTTGTCGGCGCCGTGCTTGGTGCGGGTGAAGACGAGGGCGCGGCCGACGGTCTCACCGCGAAGGATCTCGGCGAGGAGCCCCGGCTTGCCGCCGCGGTCGATGTGGATGACCTTCTGGTCGACGAGGTCGGCGGTGCGCGCCGGCGGCGTTACCGCGACCTTGACCGGATTGGTCAGCATCGAATCGGCGAGCTTGACGATCTCGCCGGGCATGGTCGCCGAGAAGAACAGCGTCTGGCGCTTCTTCGGCAGCATGTCGACGACGATGCGGATGTCCTTGATGAAGCCCATGTCGAGCATGCGGTCGGCCTCGTCGAGGACGAGGATCTCGACCTGGTCGAGACGCACCGCGCGGCTGCGGCAAAGGTCGAGGAGCCGGCCGGGCGTGGCGACAAGGACGTCGACGCCGCCGGCGAGCGAGCGGACCTGGCGGCTGATGGGGACGCCGCCGATGGCGAGGGCGACGTTGAAGCGGAGATGCCGGCCATAGGTCTTGAAGCTGTCGACGATCTGGCCGGACAGCTCGCGCGTCGGGCTGAGGACAAGGACGCGGCAGGCCTTTCGCTCGGGCCGCGCCGGACGCGCTGCGAGGCGGTCGAGGATCGGCAGGGCGAAAGCGGCGGTCTTGCCGGTGCCGGTCTGGGCGATGCCGACGAGGTCGCGGCCAAGGAGCACGGGCGGGATCGCCGCGGCCTGGATCGGCGTCGGCGTCTCGTAGCGCTCCTCGCGAATGGCGCGGGTAATCGGCTCGGCGAGACCGAGAATTTCAAATGACATGTAGTTCGTTTCTTTCATGAGTGAGCGAGCCCGGCCGGTTGCCATCAGGCAAACCGGACGCGAATCCGCGGGGTCAACAAGGACATCCCGCGTTGGCCTGGGCTGTCGATTTTGTGGAGGAGCGGGCGGAAAACCGGGTGCCGGATCTCGTGCAACGCGGCCCGCTAAGACCGAAGTCTGGCGCTGATATGAGGGCTAAGCGCCGAGAAAGCAACTGAAATCTGCGACGGCCTCGTTGCCGCCGCCTATCGCGCTTGCCGATCCCTGTCGAGATCGAGGGCGAGGTATCGGGTACCCGGCAGGGGATTTTCGTAATACGCGGCGGTCTCGGCGAAGCCGAGGGACTCGTACAGGGCCTGCGCCGCCTGCATCGCGGCAAGCGTGTCGAGGAGCATCCTCGAATAGCCCCTGCCCCGGGCCTCGGCGATGATCGCCTCGGCGAGGCGGCGGCCGAGATTCTGCCCCCGCGCCTCGGGACGGACATAGAGGCGTTTCATCTCGCACGCGCCAGGGTGCCCCAGCGGCCGGAGCGCGATGCAGCCGACCGGATGTCCGGCGCCCTCCCGCGCCAGGAGCACTGTGCCCCTCGGCGGCCCGTATTTGCCGGGCAGGCCGGCAAGTTCCGCATCGACGGCCTGGAAGGCGAGATCGATGCCGAGGCCGTCCATGTATTCGCGAAACAGACCGCTGACGATCTCGACGTCATCGGGAAACCGGGCCGGCGCGATGGTCGCGGTCATACCCGACATGGTGTCGCCATCCCGGCCTAACGCAAGGCAATCGCTGGCCCGGCAAGACCGTCGAGCGCGCCGGGCTGGAGGCCGGCGACAAGGACGCGCATCGGGTCGACCGGCGCCGGCAGGGTGATGGCGCCGGGCTTGAGGCGCGTGAAGCCAAGGGGCCCGTAGTAGGGCTCGTCGCCGACCAGCATGACCACCCGGTGGGCGGCGCTGCGGGCGGCATCGAGGGCGAGGCGCACCAGCGTCTTGCCGGCGCCCCTCCCCTTGTAGTCGGGATGCACTGCGAGCGGCCCGAGAAGCAGCGCCGGCCTTCCGCCAATGACGATCGGCGTCAAGCGAACCGAGCCGATCAGACTCCCGTCGCGGGTGGCGACGAAGGAGAGATTGGGATGGTACGGCACCCCTTCCCGCAGCCGGAAGGCGGCACGGGCGAAGCGCCCCGGCCCCATGGTTACGTCATGGAGCGTGTCGATGGCCGCGCCGTCGGCGGCCTGTTCGAGGCGGTAGGAAAATTCGGAGCCGGTCATGGAGGAGAGCCCTTGTCGGATCGAAACGATCCGGCCCGGGGCCACGGGCGCGATCAGGCGTGCCGGGCGAATGCGGGCCGGAGTGAAGTGGCGCGTGACGCAAGGTCACGGCGCGCGGATCGTCGTCGGAGGGTGGCTGGCCTGAGTGAATTCATGGGTCGGCGAGATATCACGTCGACGGCGGCGGGTCCAGATGCGCGTGCCCTTCACCAGTACGCCGACCGCTCGCCACCGGCGATTTCGGCGAGGCGCCGGCGGGTGGCGTCGGTGGCGCCCTCCGGCAGGCGGTCGGGGGCGAAAAAGCCGATGTCGACGATCTCCATGTTGGGGACGTTCGGCGGCTTTTCCTGCGTCCAGACGCTGCAGACGAACAGCGCGACGTGGTCGCGGAGCGAAATCGTGCGGTTGAGATAAAGGCCGAAGAGCTGCGGCGGCGCGCCAAGGGCGATGCCGCCCTCCTCCATCAACTCGCGCGCCGCGGCGATCTCGAATGTCTCGCCGGGCTCGACGCCGCCGCCGGGCAGGTACCAGCCGGGGGCATAGCTGTGCTTGACGAGAAGGACGCGGCCATCCGCGTCGAAGGCGGCGGCGCGCACGCCGAGGGTCATCGCCCGGCGAAAACCCGATAGACCGAGAAGGATGCGCGTTGGCAGGCGGCTGAGGGCGTTGCTCAACGGGCCGCCGCGCCGGCCTCAGCCGATCGACAGCCAGGCGCCGCCGAGAAGGACGGCGATGCCGATGAGGATGCCAAGGAGGAGCGCCGCGACGATCCAGCCGAGGATCGAGCGATCCATCGCCGCCGGCGGCGGGGCGGAGAGTGCTGCCTGGAGAGCGTTGCGACGCGGGGCCTTCTCATCGCGCAGGATGCGCTTGATCAGCCAGTCGCCTTCCATCGCCCGCTCGCGCTCAATGATGCGCTCGGCGACATAGTTGGTGACGCAATCGGCCATATCGGCAAGATTGGGGGTCTCGAGAATGACTGTGCGGCCAAGGCGCGTGTCCTTGAGGAAGCGATAGGTACGCCGGTCGCTGGCCATGGCGACGAAGGCGGTCATGTCGATCCAGAGGCGCGGCGGCGTGCCGGCCGCGACGCTGAAGACGAACTGCTCGTTGTCCGGCGGTATCTCGGCGAAGACGCTCTTCAGCTCGTCGGCGAGGATCTCGAGGCGGGCGCGTTCCGCGTCGCGCAATTCGACGACCACGTCCGACCGCTCCGCCTCCGCCGTGCGGACGCGGCGGATCGCGTCCGTCAGGCTGCGGACGTTCTCGGCCTTGCCTCGGTCGCTGCTGTCGCTCACTGCCTCTCCGGGCGGGGTCGCTTCGTGGTTAACGCTTTGTTATCAAGTGGATCGGAGTTCCGTGCAAGCCAGTGCATCCGCCGCGCCAGAGAGGCTGGACCGAAATGAACGACCTTCCCCCGCAAGCTCATCGCGTCCAGACAGCCGCCAACGAGCTCGGCCTCCATGTCGAGGTGCGCCTGATGCCGAAGAGCACGCGCACCGCCGAGGAAGCGGCGGCAGCCGTCGGCTGCAAGGTCGGCCAGATCGTCAAATCGTTGATTTTCAAGGGAAAGCCCAGCGAGAAGCCTTATCTCCTGCTGGTCTCGGGAACCAACCGGGTCAACGAGCATACCGTCGAACATGTCATCGGCGAGGCGATCGTGCGGCCGGACGCGGATTTCGTCCGCGACGCCACGGGCTTTGCCATCGGCGGCATCCCGCCCCTCGGCCACCCACGCCAGATCGCGACATATCTCGACGAGGACCTGTTGCAATATGAGACGGTCTGGGCCGCCGCCGGGACGCCGAACGCGGTGTTCGAGGTCGACCCGGAGGCGCTGCGCGCCGCCGTCGTGGCGCATGTGCTGAAGGTCACCTAGCCCTTTCTCTTCGTCACGGAGGACGCCATGGGTGCGCCGCCGGGCGATGGCGGCGCTCTCGCAACCCGCGTAGATTGCGCCGGGGCGCAAGCTTGGGTGAAGGCCCCATAACTGTCAGAGGGAGGACGCCATGCCTTTTTATCTCTTTCAGGCCGCCTACACGGACAAGGCCGATGCCGCGATGATCAGACATCCGCAACACCGGGAAGCCGCGCTTCGGAAATCCTGCAAGGCGCTCGGCGGGAAGATGCACAACTTCTTTTTCAGTTTCGGAAAATACGACGCCGTGCTCCTCGCCGAGTTGCCGGACAATAAGGCAGCGGCGGCGTTGTCTATATCGTCTGAGGCCGGCGGCGGGATCAGGATGGTTCACACAACTGTCCTGATTTCCGTCGCAGACGCCATGGAAGCCATGAAGATGGCGCAGACGGACAAATACAAGCCGCCGGCCTAGCGAATCAGAGCGCAGAAGGCCGAACGTCGATGGCGTTCGGCCGCATCCGACGCGGCCTATCGCGGGTCTCGTGACCGCGCCGCGTGAAACCGGATGAGGGCGAAGGGTGCCGCGCCATACCGGTCAGCCAGTTCGGGAGGAACGCCGGTGTTGAATCGCCGCGAGGGAACCGCAGTCAGGATGAGTTCCCCTTCGAGAGGCGAAAGCGAGAGTGGAAATTTGAACCGGAGCAGCTTCTCGCGCCGGCCGCGATTCAACACCAGGGCCCGCAAACGCAAATGATGCCGGCCGTTCGAGACGATTTCGAAGTCGAGGCGCCGCGTCGCCGGCGGCAGATCCACGGACAGCGTCAGGTCGACCGATCCGACCCACGCATCGCCGGGCTTGCGATCCGGCAAGGATAGCGGTTGCTCGAGCACCTTCACGGCGGGAACCGCGCCGGACGTGCCGCGTCCGCCGAGCGAGGGGAGAAAGATGCTTCGCCTGGCCGATGCGTTGCGCCCGGACAGCCGCGACAGTCTGCTTTGCTTGGCGATGGCGCGGGCCAGCCAGTGGAAACCCACCGCCCGCGTTTTCGGTCGCGTTTCCGCGAGCGCGCCGAGGAACGCGAGCGGCCGCCGCATTGCGGCCTTTTCCAGCCGCGCAATGAGCGCTGCCGGGACAGGACGATCGAGG
>JBDTLN010000104.1:0-7063 GCA_039934795.1 Bauldia sp.
GACGTCAACTGGCTGGAGATCGCCGGCCGCTCCGCCAGCGATCCGCGCGAGGCGGCGGTCAGCATCAACAACATTTACGCGGTCAAGACCGCCTGCGAGCATGGCGCCGGCATTGCTATCCTGCCGGACTACATGATCAAGGCCGATACATCGCTGGTCCGCATTCTCAAAGATGCCGAGGTGCCGCATTTCGACACTTACTACGTTTATCCCGCGGAATTGAAAAACTCGGCGCGCGTCAATGTCTTCCGGGACTTTCTTCTGTCCAAGGCGCAGAACTGGCCTTACTGAACCCGGACAATATTGGCCTGTGGACAAACAGTCCTGAGATCGCGCCATAAATATCGCACAGATGACCAAATCTGCCGCCGGTCTTACTGACCGTTGAACTATACTTTCATCGTGGTGTTACAATCTTCGTGCTGGTGGGGTGATTCGAACGTCTTCTCCTCCCTGCGGACGGGTTATCCGACCAGCTGTTCCCTCTGGAAGGCATTTGCCGATCGAGTTTCTGATGCGGCAAAGAACTTACCGGGCCAACTGGCCCGGTCTTCTTTTTTGGGGACTGGCCGACTAGAAATACAGCGCGTCGGCATCCATGCCGCCATAGAGGCCCGCGACGAATTCGCCGTAGCCGTTGTAGAGGCGGGTGGGCAGCATCGCGCCGGTGGCAAGGTCGCGCTCCTCGGCCTGGTTCCAGCGCGGGTGTGGCGAGTCCGGGTTCACATTGGCCCAGAAGCCGTATTCCTTCGGCAGCACGGTCTGCCAGAAGGTCTCCGGCTGCTCGTCGGTGAACGTGAACCGGACGATCGACTTGATCGACTTGAAGCCGTATTTCCACGGCACGTGCAGGCGGAGCGGCGCCCCCATGACCTTGCCTACCGGCCGGCCATAGGCGCCGGTGACGAGGAAAGCGAGGTCGTTGGTCGCTTCGGCAAGGGTAAGACCCTCGACATAGGGCCAAGGGTACCAGTACTGGCGCTGGCCGCTGGCAATGCTCGGGTCCATGAAGGACTCCATGCGCAGGAACCGCGCCGACGTCTGCGGTCGCGCCAGGCTAACAAGCGCCGCGAGGGGAAAGCCGGTCCACGGCACGGTCATCGACCAGCCTTCCACGGCGCGGTGACGATAGAGCCGCTCCTCCAGCTGCATCCGCCGGATCAGCGTCTCGAACGCGATGGTGAACTCCTTCTCGACCAGCCCCTCGATGCGGATGTCCCACGGGCGGGTTTCCAACGCCTGGGCCGCCCGCGCAATGTTCTTCTGGGCGCCGAATTCGAGGAAACTGTTGTGACCGGTGTTGACCTGCTCCGGCGTCACCGGGCGCTCGATCGCGTAGCGGCCGTTGCGCGGTGCGGGGTAGAGATCGGAAGTAAGATCGGTTTCGGCAAGTGCCGCACCGCCGGGAACGAGCGTGCCCCACAGCACTCCCGCGCCGGCCGCGATCACCTGGCGGCGGTTGAGAAACACCGCCTCCGGCGTCGCCTCGCGCTCGGGAATTTCCCAGCCCCTGGTCCGCCGCACCCGCATGTCGACCTCGCCGCCGCCGCAATCAGCAAACGCCGCGGCGGCGTGTTGATCAAGTCAATTCGGCGTGCGGCACCGGTCAAAACGATTTCCTCTCGGCTGTCGCGATGAGGGGAAGGAAATCTTCGCTCCGATCAGGCCGCCTTGGCCTTCTCGATCGCCTGGTCGGCGAGTTTGCCGGTCAGTTCCGAGAGGTGGTCGAAACGCGCCTTGAAGGTCCCGACGCCGGCCGTCGCCGAGCGCAGATCGACGATGAGATCGCGGATTTCGGCCTGCGGGATCATGGCTTCCACCAGGTCCCAGCCCTGCCAGCCTGGCCGCGCATCGAAACCGAGAAGCTGCCCGCGGCGCTGCGAGACGATGCCGTTAACCCGGGCGGTGGCGTCGGACGGCACGGCGATGTCGACCTTCAGCACCGGTTCGAGGAGCACCGGCTTGCACTCGGCCATTCCGTCGCGCATGCCGATCTGGGCGGCGATGCGGAACGCCATGTCGGACGAGTCCACCGCATGGTACGAGCCGTCGGTGAGCTTCACCGAAATGTCGACGACCTTGAAGCCGAGCGGCCCCTTGGCGAGATATTCGGTGACCCCCTCCTCGACCGCCGAGATGTAGTTGCGCGGCACGACGCCGCCGGTGATCGAGTCGGAGAAGACGAAGCCGCTGCCGCGCGGCAGCGGCCGGATTTCGAGGACAACGTCGCCGAACTGGCCGTGTCCGCCGGACTGCTTCTTGTGCCGGCCGCGGATCGAGGTCGAGCCGCGGACGGTCTCCATGTAGGGGATCGCCGGCTCGTGGGTCTTGATGGTGATGCCATATTTGCCGGTCAGTCTTTCGAGGGTGACGCGAAGGTGCATCTCCCCCTGCCCTTCCATCAGCGTCTCGCCGGTGTCCTGCGCATGGCTGACGCTGACCGACGGGTCTTCCTCTTGCGCTTTCTGCAAGGCGCTCGACAGCTTGACCTCGTCCTTCCGCTCGCTCGATGAGACCGCCGTGCCGAGCACGGCGTCTGGCCTGGCGAGGGTGACGATCTGCGCCGGCGCCGTCTTGCCGCTGCCAAGCGTGGTGCCGGTCCTGGCATGTTCCAGCTTGCCAAGGCCGGCGGTCTCCCCGGCCTGGGCCGCGTCGCGCTTCGAGGCCTGCTGGCCGAAGAGCCGGAAGACCCCTGAAACGCGGCCGACCGGGCCGGCCGGCCCGATCAGTTCGGCACCATCGCCGGCGCTGCCGTTGAGGACGCGGACGATCGACAGTTTGCCGCCATGCGTGGTGTGGACGGTCTTCATGACCTGCACCACCGCATCGCTGCCCCCGGAGACGCCAAGGCGCTTCCGCGTATCGGCAATGTTCGGCGCCTCGTGGCGGATGGCCTTGAGCAGCCGGCCGACGCCGTTGCCCCGTTCGGCCGAGCCGATCAGCACCGGGCAGATATCGCCGAGCCGCATTTCCTTGGCGAGATCGCCAAAAACCTTGTCGCGCGGCGGCGGGATGTCCTCAAGGAGCTGCTCCATCAGCTCGTCGTCATAGTCGGCGAGCTTTTCCAGCATGGCGTAGCGCGCTTCGACCTCGCGGGCGCGGTCCCCGTCATTCATGTCGACGACTTCGCTCGCCGCATGCTCGCGATAGACGAAGGCGCGCTCCAGCGCGAGATCGATAAAGCCGTGGACGATGCCATTCTGCCAGATCGGAATGTGGCGAAGCACCAGCGGCGTGCCACTCGCCGGCTGCAAGGTCTCAAGGGTCTGGCGAACGCCCCCTTCGGCCTTGTCGACCTTGTTGAGGAAGAGGATGCGCGGGATCTTCCGGTCTTCGAGGGTCTTCAGAATGACCTGCAAGGCCGGGATCTTCTTCTCGTCGGCCTCGGCAACGACCACCGCCAGATCGACGCCGGCCAGCACGCCTTCCGCCTCGAAGGCGAACTCGATCGAGCCCGGGCAATCGAGGAAGGTCAGCCGGTCGCCCATGAAATCGGCCTCGGCGAGATTGACCTCGACGCTCATCTGATGGGCGCGGGCCTCGGGCGACGCATCGCCGACCGTATTCTTCTCGGCGATCGTCCCCTGCCGGGTGACGGCGCCCGTGCGCGCCAGGATCGCTTCGAGAAGGGTTGTCTTGCCGCTGGCGAACGGGCCCACGAGTGCTATGCACCGGGGCCCCACTACTCTGCTTCCCGTACCCGTGCCGCTGTCTGCCATGGCGATCCCTCCTCGTTTTTCGAGGCGCCAAGCGGCGCGTCCGCACGGCGCCTTTGACCAATGGTCTCAGGGAAAGCGTCGGATGACAAGACCGTAACGGCGGCGGCGCCGGCTCGTCGCCGGCGCGCCGATCGGAAGACCGGCTATGCGAGGCTAAGGGTCAAGGCAGCCGGAGGGAAAGGCCGGTGATGCCCGCGGCGATGTTGAGGCCGGTCTGTGCCTGAACGCTGAACGGCTGGAGCACAAAGGCCCGGCCCGTCCCGCCAATGAGCGCGTTGGCCCCGACGCCGACGCCGAGCGTCGCTTCCGCCGAGACGCCGCCATAGCTGCCGGCGAGCGCGCCGTAGCGGACGCCTGACTGCGCGGTCAGCACCCCCCAGAAGATGATCGTCCTCCCGGTGACGCCAATATCGATGCCGAGCTTGCTGATGCGGCCGGCATAAAGCTGCGGGCGGCCACCGTTCGCGGGCCGGTAGGTGCAGGTCAGGCGCTTGGACGACAGCACAATCAGGCCGACGCCCGGCGCGACGACGCATTCCAGCACGCCCGCCCGCACCATGGCCGCCGAGGCCGGTCCCGCACCGGCGAACAGCATCGGGGCAAGGAGCCCGGCAAGGACGACCACTGCTGATCTCATTCGGGCAAGTCGGGCGGGCATGGGAGGACCTCGCAAAGCGTGGACGGGAGCGGCGATTCCGCGACATCGTGGCACGGCCGGCGAGTCGGGAATAGCACCCTTCCATGCGGCGGAAAAGCTTGATCGCGGTCCCGTGCGGGTGCATGTCGTGCCATCAGGAGAGCGTTCTATGATCGTCGCCTACGGCCTCAGCGAGAAAGGACCCGAGCAGCTTGCCGGGACCGACGGCAACGGCGTGCCGCCGGGCGCCGTCTGGGTCGACCTGTTCCAGCCGACGCCCGCCGAGGATCGGGCGGTCGAGGCATTTCTCGGCGCCAGCCTGCCAACCCGCGAGGAAGCGCAGGAGATCGAGTTTTCGAGCCGCTTCTATTCCGAGGACGGCGCTATCTTCATGACTGCCAGCCTTCTCACCGGAATTGAGGAAGGCAAGCCAATGCTGACGCCGTTCACCCTGGTCATCGCCGGTGACCGGATCGTTACGCTGCGCTACGAGGAACTGCGTGCTTTCAAGCAGTTCATGGCGCGCGCCACCAAGGCGAGCAGCGGCTGCACCGCGGCCCCCGACGTTTTTCTCGGTCTCATCGAGGCAATCGTCGACCGTACCGCCGACGTGCTGGAGCGGATCAGCGGCGACGTCGACCGGATCAACCAGCAGATCTTCGCCGGCGGCAAGAACGCGGGCAAGAAAAGCCGCCACCGCGGCCGTACCCTCGAGGAACTGATCAGCGAAGTAGGCGTGCAGGGCGATCTCGCCGCCAAGGCGCGGGAAAGCCTCTCTTCGCTGGAGCGCCTGGCGCAATATGCCGGCCTGGCGCTGCCCAACTCCTATGCGAAGGGCGCCAACCGGGCCCGCATGAAGCTCGCCGCGCGCGACGTCCGCTCGCTGGAGGACCACGTCACGTTCCTGTCGAACAAGATCACGTTCCTCCTCGACGCAACGCTGGGGCTGATATCGGTCCAGCAGAACGAGGTGATCCGCATCCTGACGGTCGCCACCGGAATCTTCTTCCCGCCGACGCTCATTGGCACGATCTACGGCATGAATTTCCGGTTCATACCGGAGCTCGACTGGCACTTCGGCTACCCGCTGGCGATCCTGATCATGCTGGTCTCGGCCATCGTGCCGTACATCTACTTCCGCTGGCGGGAGTGGCTTTAGGCGCCGACATCGGCGACCCGACCTCGCACCCAGGTCCCGGACGCCGCGCGAATCCTACCGGAACGTGACCGTCGCGTTGGCGCGGGCGACCTTGTCCTTTGGCCAGGTGGTCACCTTGCCCGGCGCCGCGCCGATGCGCTCGACATTGGTGCCCGAGCCGGGCCGCGACAGGACGACCGTGGCGCCCGCCGCCGAGACCGTGACGATGCCGTGGGCGAGGAACACGCCGAACTTGTCGTCGATCGGCCCGCCCCAGACGTCCGTACCGCGGATGCCCATGGTGGCGAATGGCAGCTTTATGCTGACATTGCTGCCGAGCGCCTTGCCGAGTTTGCCGGAAACGAAACGGAACGGCCCGACCACGGCCAGTTCGAGGGCGTTCTTCGGGCCGTACGGATCAAATACGAACCGGTCGATCGTCACCTTCGACTTCTCGCCGACGGTCAGAGCCGTGCCGTCGACGAAGACGATCTCGAGCCGCGCCCCGTCACCTGTCTCGATCGCCTGATCCTGCTCGACCGGGCTGCCGACGGACAGGACGGCGGCGTCCGAGGTCGCTTCACCCTGGACCCGGGCAACCTTGCCGACCGGGTCGCCGGCCTCGGCCAAAGCGGCAAACGTCACCAGAGCGACGGCAAGAACCAGACAGCGCAACACGGCGTGAACCTTCCCCGATTCGAGCCCTTACCGCAGCCCGGCGCAGAACCTCTGGATCCGCGAGCAGGCCTCCTCCAGCGCTTCCGTGGAGGTAGCATAGGAGATGCGGAAGTGCGGGCCGAGGCCGAAAGCCGAGCCTTGCACCACCGCCACGCCCTCCTCCTCAAGGAGCGCGCCGACGAACTCCTCGTCGCTCGCAAGGATGCGGCCGCCGGCCGTGGTCTTGCCGATGGTGCCGGCGCAGGACGGGAACACGTAGAACGCCCCTTCCGGCCGCGGGCACACGATGCCATTGGCCTGGTTCAGCATCGAGACGACGAGATCGCGACGCTGCCGGAAGATCTCGGCGTTCCTCGGGATGAAATCTTGCGGCCCGTTGAGCGCCTCGACCGCGGCCCATTGCGAAATCGAGGTCGGGTTCGAGGTCGATTGCGACTGGAGGGTCGCCATCGCCTTGATGAGCAGCTTCGGCCCGCCGGCATAGCCGATGCGCCATCCGGTCATGGCGTAGGCCTTGGAGACGCCATTGACGGTGAGCGTGCGGTCGCGCAGCGCCGGCTCCACCTCGACGAAAGTGGAGAAGCGGAAGCCGTCATAGACGAGGTGCTCATACATGTCGTCGGTCATGATCCAGACATGCGGGTGCTTCATCAGCACACCAGCGATCGCCTTCAACTCGTCGCGCGTGTAGGCGGCGCCCGAGGGGTTGGACGGCGAGTTGAAGATCACCCACTTGGTGTTGCCAGTGATCGCCTTTTCAAGGGCTTGCGGGGCGACCTTGAATCCGCTTGCGAGCGTCGTTGGAACTTCGACCGGCGTGCCGCCACCGAGCGCCACCATCTCCGGATAGCTCACCCAGTAGGGCGCCGGGATGACCACCTCGTCGCCGGG
>JBDTLN010000105.1:0-7046 GCA_039934795.1 Bauldia sp.
CACAAACAAAAAAGGCCCGGCGCTGGCCGGGCCCTCACATGGCGGCGACCGAGTCGCAGGCTCAGTCGGCGACGGCCTCGATCTCGCGGACTTCCGGGACGAAGTGACGGAGAAGATTCTGGATGCCGTGCTTCAAGGTTGCGGTCGAGGACGGGCAGCCGGCGCAGGAACCGCGCATGTTGAGATAGACGGTGCCGTCGCGGAAACCGCGGAAGGTGATGTCGCCACCATCCTGGGCAACCGCCGGGCGGACGCGGGTCTCGATCAGCTCCTTGATGGTCGCCACGGTATCGGCATCGGCCTCGGCGAAAAACTCCTCGCCGGTGTCATCCCCAGGCTCCTCGCGGAGGATCGGGATGCCGGACATGAAATGCTCCATGATCGCGCCGAGCACGGCCGGCTTGATGTGGGGCCATTCGCCTTCCGACTTGGTCACGGTGATGAAATCGCCGCCAAGGAAGACGCCGGAGACGCCGGGGACGGCAAACAGCCGCTCGGCGAGTGGCGATGAATGGGCCTCGTCGGCCGCGCGATAGTCGACGGTGCCCGAGCCAAGGACGATGCGGCCGGGCAAGAACTTCAGGGACGCCGGGTTCGGCGTGGCTTCGGTCTGGATAAACATCTCTCGGTCGCTTTCAAGGAGCGGTGGGAGGTTACAGGCCAGAGATAGGCTCCCCACCGGTTAACATCAAGCTACCGGCTCAGGCCATCGCCTTCAGGGTCTCGTCGTCGAGATGGCCTGTCACGGGAATGCAACAAGTCCGGCCTATCGGATGGTGATCACACAACCAGGGGGGATCCACCCGTGAAGACGTTTCTGCTTGCCACCACAGCCCTCATTGCCTTGTCGATATCGGCCGCCGCCGACCCGTTGAAGCTTGGTTCCATCAATGTCAATCCAGCTGGCGATGTTTTGTCGCCGGGGCTGGTCCAAACGCCGGTCGCCGAAGGAGCGTTCAAGCTCGAGAATCCGTCGAAAAATCTTGGTTATTATGGCTACGGCCTTGACGGTCCCCTGGTTCCGGCAAAGGGCGCCGTGCAGTCGAAGGACCACAATGTCGAGGCGACGAAGACCGAACCGGACAAGAACACTTACCTCGTGCTGACGGGCGCAAAAGGACCGTTCAAGGGTCGCAACTACGGCACGCATTTCTTGTTCCAGGGGCACGAGAGCGGCCCGACGGACGACAAGGGCGTCAAGCGCGGCGGCATTACCCGTGTCAACCTCGACGCGCCGCCAAATCATCGGGTTACCCTGATGGCCGACGTCGATATCGACGGAAAGCCGCTGCCGCTCATCGATGGCTCAGCCTGGGACCCCTTTGCCAAAATGATTCTCCTGACCTCGGAAACCGGTCCGGAGGGTGGCGTGTGGGCGGCGACAGTCGACTACCCGTCGAAGGTTACCGACATCTCGATGTTTACCGGCCGCGCTTCATACGAGGGCGTTCAGATCGATTCGGACGGCAGCGTCTGGCTGGTCGAGGACGCCGGCGGCAAGCCCGGCGACAAGACCAAGAACGCCAAGCAGCCCAACTCGTTCATCTACCGGTTTGTACCGAACAACAAAGAGGACCTGACGGCTGGCGGCAAGCTGCAGGTCCTGCAGGCGCTCGACGCCTACGGAAACCCGATCGTGTTCCACGAGGACAAGGTCAACGAGGATATCCTCGCATCCGAACAGAAGCTCATCTACGGCTACGGCAACGAGATGCGCACGCGCTGGGTTACGATTCACGAAGGCGCCGACAAAATGGCCGCGGCCTTCGACGCCAACGTGCTGGCAAAGGCGGCCGGCGGCACGCCGTTCAAGCGACCGGAGAACGGTCAGTTCCGCCCGGGCACGTCGTTCAAGGAGTACTACTTCACGGTCACCGGCGACACCAACGCCAAGACCGAGGCGGGTGCGGAGTACGGCGGCTTTGGCGGCGTGATGAGGCTGACGCAGTCAGCGCCTGCCGAGGACAAGGGCAAGCTCTCGATCGTCTTCCGCGGCGACGTGACCAAGACCGGCTTCGACAATCTTGCCTTTCTCAACGACACCCAACTTCTCATCGTCGAGGACGGCGGTGACAAGCTGCACGGTCAGCGCAACGCCTACGATTCCGGTTACGTCATCGATGTGACCGCCGACTACACCAAGGCCGATCCGGTCCGTTTCCTCAGCCAGATGCACGATGACATGGCGGCATTGACTCCGGACTGTCAGGGCAGGAGGGGTTCCAGAACGACGGCGACAACGAAATCACCGGCATTCACGTTTCGGACGGTAACCCGACGGTCGAAGGCCTGATCGGTACCGCTGTGCCGACCCCGTTCGAAAACGGCTGGCGCGTCTTCTACACGCGTCAGCACGGTCGCAACATCACCTTCGAGGTCACAAAGACCAAGTAGCGCTCTCAGCCGACGCAGGGGCGCCCCGCTGGGCGCCCCTTTTTTTCAGGCCATCGCCTTCAGGGTCTCGTCGTCGAGATGGCCGGGAACGATGGTGATCGGCACCGGGAAAGTGCCGGCCACCTTGCCGGCAAGCGCGGTCACCAGCGGACCGGGGCCCTCTTTTTCCGTGCCAGCGGCGAGGACCAGGATGGCGATATCGTGATCTTCCTCGATGAGCTTGACGATCTCCTCGGAGCGCACCCCCTCGCGAACGACCATTTGCGGCTCGATGGCGCTGTATTTGCGGACGACGTCGGCGAACTTGCTCAGCGTCTCCTCGGCCTCCTGTGCCGCCTCGGCCCGCATGATGTTCTCGACGCCGACCCAGTGCTGGAAGTCACCAGGGACGATGACATAGAGGAGGACGAGACCGCCATGGGTGCGCTCGGCGCGGCGCGCTGCATAAACGAGCGCGCGGCTGCATTCCGGGGTGTCGTCGATGACGACGAGGAATTTCCGCCGGTGGCCTTCCTCGAAGCTTCTGCGGGTCGCTACCATTGCGGGATGCTGCCACTCGCCGCCGGCAATGCCAAGCGGTGCGCCGTCACTTCCGCCGGATGAAGCCGACGACGTCTTTGACGCCGGTCATGGTTCTGGCTGCGATCGTCTCGGCACGCGCCGCGCCGTCGGCGAGGATCGCGTCGATGTGGCCGGGCTCGGCGAGAAGCTTGCGGATCTCGCCGGCGATCGGGCTGAGCTTGGCGACCGAGAGGTCGGCGAGCGCCGGCTTGAAGACCGAGAACTGCGCCCCGCCATAGTCGCGCAACACCGCCTCCCGCGACTCGCCGGCGAGCGCCGCGTAAATGCCGACGAGGTTGTCGGCCTCCGGCCGCGCTTTCAGCCCCTCGATGTCGGAGGGCAGCGGCTCGGGATCGGTCTTGGCCTTACGGACCTTCTGGGCGATCGTGTCGGCGTCGTCGGTGAGATTGATGCGTGAGTAATCGGAGGGATCCGATTTCGACATCTTCTTGGTACCGTCGCGCAGCGACATGACGCGGGTCGCCGGCCCCTGAATTATCGGCTCGGTGATCGGGAAGAAGGCGTCGCCGAAACCATTGGCGGCGATCGATTCGGCGAACTCGTTGTTGAACTTGATGGCGATGTCGCGAGTCAGTTCGAGATGCTGCTTCTGGTCCTCGCCGACCGGCACGTGGGTGCCGAGATAGGCAAGGATGTCGGCGGCCATGAGATTGGGATAGGCGAAGAGGCCAACGCTGGCGTTCTCGCGGTCCTTGCCGGCCTTCTCCTTGAACTGGGTCATGCGGTTGAGCCAGCCCATGCGGGCGACGCAGTTGAACACCCAGGCGAGCTCGGCGTGGACGTGCACCTGGCTCTGGTTGAAGACGATGTGCGCCTTCGGGTCGATGCCCGCCGCAATGAAAGCGGCCGTCACTTCGCGGGTGTTGGCGGCGAGCTGCTTCGGATTCTGCCAAACGGTGATGGCGTGCATGTCGACGACGCAATAGAGGCAGTCATAGCTCTTCTGCAGCGCGACGAAATTGACGATGGCGCCGAGGTAGTTGCCGAGATGCAGGTTGCCGGTGGGCTGGACGCCCGAGAAGACCCGGGGCGCGAATTCGGTCATGGCTGAAATCCCTTGCGAAGCGCGGCGGTTATGGCGAAGCCGGCGCGGCGGCGCAAGGGCGGTCAGGTCGGGCGGCGGCGAAGGCCCGCAACGATGCGGCGGAAATCGACCGCGCCGGTGATCTGGCAGAAGGCGACAAAGAGAACGAGGCCGATGGCAACGAGAATGCAAAGGCCGACCACTTCGACGATGAGATCCGGATCGCCGATCCAGGGGCGGAGGAAGATCGCCGCGAAAAACAGGCCGACGCCCATCAGCACCGAGGCGAGAGCGAGGAGCGGCAGGCGGCGGCGCAGCGGTGCGTCGGCGACCAGGTCGCCGCGGCGGACAAGGGCGCTCGCCAGCATCACCGTGTTGACCCAGGCGGCAAGCGATGTGGCGGCGGCGATGCCGACATGGCCGAACAGAAAGAAAAGTCCGAAAGCGGCGACGACGTTGACCACCATCGACACCGCCCCGTAGCGCATCGGCGTCCTCGTATCCTCGCGGGCGAAGAAGGCGGGCTGGAGGACCTTGATGGCAACGAAGGCGGGCAAACCCAGGGCATAGGCGGCAAGGGCGGGGGCGGTAGCGGCGGTATCGGCCGCGGTAAAGGCGCCGCGCTCGAAAAGCACCGCGATGACCGGGCCCGGGATGACGAAGAGCGCGACGGTCGCCGGCAGCGTCAAGGCGGCGGCGAACTCGATCGACCGGTTCTGGGTGTGATGGGCGATGTCCGTCCTGCCGGCGCGGAGCGCCCGGGCGAGATCGGGGAGAAGCACGATGCCCACGGCTATACCGACGATGCCGAGAGGCAGCTGGTAGAGACGGTCGGCATAGTAGAGCCAGGAGACGGCGCCAGCCTGGAGCGAGGCAATGATGGTGCCGACGACAATGTTGATCTGGGTGATGCCGCCGGCAATGACGCTTGGACCGGCCAGCGCAGTCAGGCGCTTCACGTCGTTTGTCCAGCGCGGGACGCGGAGCCGGAACTTCAGCCCGGCGCGATAGCAGGCCACCCAGAGGAAGAGGAGCTGGACGACACCGCCGACGGAAATCGCCGCGGTGAGCAGGACGCCGGCACGCACCGTGCCGACGTCGCCCTGGTACCAGATGAAGACGAGGGCGCCGATGAGGACGACGTTGAGCAGCGAGGGCGAGAAGGCGGCGGCGGCGAAGCGGCCGATGCCGTTAAGGGCGCCCGAGAACAGCGAGACGATCGAGATGAGGAAGAGATAGGGGAAGGCGATCCGGCCGAGAAGCACGGCGAGGTCGAACTTCTCCGGATCGGCCGTGAAGCCGGGGGCGAGCGCGAAGGTCAGCCAGACCATCGCCAGTTCGGCAACGATGCTGAAGACGATCAGCGCGGTGGCAAGGGCGGCGAGCGATTCCTCGGCGAAACGCCGCGCCGCATCGGCTCCGTCGGCCTCGTGGCTCTTGGTGAACAACGGCACGAACGCCGAGGCAAAGGCGCCCTCGGCGAAGAGCCGGCGAAAGAGGTTGGGGAGGCGCTGGGCGACGAAGAAGGCTTCGGCGACCGGACCGGCGCCAAGCGCGGCGGCGATGAACATGTCCCGGATGAAGCCAAGGACGCGGCTCGATGCCGTGGCGCCGCCGACGGTTGCGAAGTTCTTGAGGAGCGACATGCCGCCGGCTCAGGCCGTTTCGCGGCGACGGACGGGTTTTGCCACCGTCTCGCCGGGCTCCGGCCCGTCGAAGGCGGCAAGCAAGCGACGGCGGATCGCCCCTTGTCGGGCCGGATTGGCGATCTTGTGGCCGACCAGATCGGTCACATAGAAGACGTCGACGGCACGTTCGCCGAACGTGGTGACATGGGCAGATGCGATGTTGAGGCTGAGGTCGGAGATGGCGCGCGTCAGGTCGTAGAGAAGCCCGGGACGGTCGAGGCCCGAAGCCTCGATGACCGTGAACTGGTTCGACCAGGAATTGTCGACGAGGATCGACGTCTCCAGGGCAAAGGCTTTCAGCCGCGACTTCTTGCTGGTCCGCGCCGCTACCGTCTCCGGCAGGCGGATCGCGCCGGACAGCGCCTTCTCGATGAGGTCGCCGACGCGGTGAGCGCGGCGCTCCTCGTCGGCCGGGTCATCGAATTCGCGCGAGATGAAGATCGTATCGAGAGCGTCGCCGGCGCTGGTCGTGTAGATCTGCGCATCGACGATATTGGCGCCGGCGATCGTGCAGGCGCCGGCAATGATCGACAGCAATCGCGGGTGGTCCGGCGCCAGAACCGTGATCTCGGTGATCGCCTCGAAGGCGCGGGTAGTGACGGCGACGGCGAGGCGTTTTCCGGTGCGGTCGGCCTCGCGAATGAAGCGCGCCTGGGCGATCTTGCGCGGCAGCTCGACGCGCAGCCAGTAGGCCGGATAGTGACGGTCGATGTAGGCGGCGCGTTCCGCCTCGGGCCAGTCGGCCATCGCCTCGGCGAACTCGGCCTTGGCGGCGGCGACCCGAAGGTCACGGCTGACCTGGCTGTGGCCGCCGGTCACCACGGGCTCGGTCTCGTAGTAGAGCGTGCGCAGCAACTGGCCCTTCCAGCCGTTCCAGACCCCGGGGCCGACCGCCTTGATGTCTGCGACGGTCAGCACCAGGAGCATCTTCAGGCGCTCGAGGCTTTGCACGACCGCGGCGAAATCGAGGATCGTCTTCCGGTCGTTGAGATCGCGTGACTGGGCCGTCATCGACATCAGCAGATGCTGCTCGACCAGCCAGGCGACGGTCTCGGTCTCGGCCGGCGACAGGCCGAGGCGCGGCCCCAGCCGCCGCGCCACCCGCACGCCGGCGAGCGAATGGTCCTCCGGACGGCCCTTGGCGATATCGTGGAGGAGAAGCGCAACGTAGAGGGCGTTTCGTTCCTTGATGCCGCCGATGATTTCGTTGGCGAGTGGATGGGCATCGGCGAGTTCGCCGCGATTGATCTCGGCGAGGACGCCGACGGCGCGGATGAGATGCTCGTCGACCGTGTAGTGATGATACATGTTGAACTGCATCATCGCGACGATCTTGCCGAAATCGGGGATGAAGCGGC
>JBDTLN010000106.1:0-7033 GCA_039934795.1 Bauldia sp.
GCCGAAGCGGCGTGGGTCGTTGAAAATCACCCGCACCCCGGACGACATATGGATGACAACATGATCGTGGGCACGCAACTTGGCGCGCGCGTGATAGTAGCCGCCCGGCGTCGCCGTTTCGCCTTCGGCCTCGATGCGGAACGAGCCCGACATGCCGAGATGCATGATCAGCACCATGCCGTCGTCGAGATCGGCGAGGAGGTACTTCGCCCGGCGCCCGAGGGACATGACCATGCGGCCGGCCAACTTCCCGGCAAAGCCGCGCGGGAACGGAATGCGAAGGTCCTTCCGCCGCTGCTCGACCTTGTCGATCCGGGCACCCTCCATCACCGGCAGAAGGCCCCGGCGCACCGTCTCAACTTCTGGAAGCTCCGGCATTCCCTTAACTTTGCCCCGCCCTTCGCGTCCGGCGACCATAGCGCCGCAAGGGCCCTTCAGCTATGGTCCGCGCCATCAGGAGAGTGTGTATGACAGGCGATACCGGCGCGGCTGAGGAAAGCCGCGCTTCCTTCGGATTCCGCGAGGTTCGGACCGGCGACAAGCAGCGCCTCGTCGACCGGGTCTTCGACCGCGTAGCCAGTCGCTACGACCTGATGAACGACCTCATGTCGGGCGGCCTCCACCGCGCCTGGAAGGGCGCAATGGTCTCCTGGCTCGCCCCGCCGCCCGGCGGCAAGTGGTCGGCAGTCGATGTCGCCGGCGGCACGGGCGACATCGCTTTCCGCATCCTCGACCGGACCCGGCAGGCGCATGTGACGGTCGCCGACATCAACGCCGAGATGCTTGCCGTCGGTGCCAAGCGGGCCGCGACCAAGACGTTCGGCCAGCGCATCGACTTCGTCGAAGCCAATGCCGAGGACCTGCCATTCCCGTCGGGGCACTTCGACGCCTTCACCATCGCCTTCGGCATCCGCAACGTGCCGCGCATCGAGCAGGCGCTTGCCGAAGCCTTCCGCGTGCTGAAGCCCGGCGGGCGCTTTCTCTGCCTCGAATTCTCCGCCGTCGATGTCGCCGGACTCGACCGCCTCTACGAACTCTATTCCTTCAACGTCATCCCCGCCCTTGGCGGCATCGTTGCCGGCGATGCGGAGTCCTACCGCTATCTGGTCGAGTCGATCCGCCGCTTCCCCAATCAGGGGCGCTTCGCCGCCATGATCCGCGACGCCGGGTTCTCGAAGGTCGAGGTGCGCAATCTCTCCGGCGGCATCGCCGCGCTCCAGTCCGGCTGGAAGATCTGACCGGAGATGGTGGGGACGGTCACCGCCCTTTTTCGCATGGCCGGCGCCGGCATCGTGCTTGCCCGCGAAGGCGCGATCTCGGTCATCGACCTCGACGCCCTGCCGCCGACGCCGCGCATGGCGCTGCGGTTTGCCAAAATCCTCGAACGGCGCAATCTCGACTCCTCGAACCGCGCCGGCCGGCTGACCGCGGCGCTGAACCGCCTCGGGCCCTCCTACGTGAAGCTCGGCCAGTTTCTGGCGACGCGCCCGGACATTGTCGGCCGCGAGGCGTCGGAGACCCTCGGCCGCCTCCGCGACGAGATCGAGCCGTTTCCCGAGGCCGAGGCGCGCGCCGAGGTCGCCGCCGCCCTCGGCAAGCCGGTGGAAGAGCTGTTCGTCTCGTTCTCGCCGCCGGTTGCCGCGGCATCGATCGCCCAGGTCCACAAGGCCGAGATTGCCGGTGACGACGGCCTGCTGCGGGCCGTGGCGGTAAAAGTTCTTCGCCCCAACGTCCGGCGGCGGTTCCAGCACGACCTCGACACGTTCTACGCCGGCGCCCGCATGATCGAGCGCGCCGATCCCGCCGTGCGACGGCTTCGTCCGGTGGCGGTCGTCGATACGCTTGCCCGCGGCGTCGTCATCGAGATGGACCTACGCCTCGAGGCGGCCGCGCTCTCCGAGATGGCCGAGACGACGGCCGGCGATGCCGGGTTCCGCGTGCCGAAGGTCGAGTGGGATCTGACCGCCCGCGACGTGCTGACGCTGGAGTGGATCGACGGCACCAAACTGTCCGATCTCGAGGCGCTGCGCGCCGCCGGACACGACCTGCCGCGGCTCGCCGCGAAGCTGATCCAGTCCTTCCTCCTCCACGCCCTCCGCGACGGCTTCTTCCATGCCGACATGCACCAGGGGAATCTCTTCGTCGACGCCGAAGGCGACATCGTCGCCGTCGACTTCGGCATCATGGGCCGCCTCGGCAAGCCCGAACGGCGCTTCCTCGCCGAGATCCTCTACGGCTTCATCCGCCGCGACTATCGCCGCGTCGCCGAGATCCACTTTGAGGCCGGCTATGTGCCCGACCGGCACACCGTCGACGACTTCGCCCAGGCGCTGCGCGCCATCGGCGAGCCGATCCACGGCCAGCGGGCGAGAGAAATCTCGATGGCGAGGCTCCTCACCCTCCTCTTCGAGGTGACCGAACTCTTCGACATGCAGACGAGGCCGGAGTTGCTTCTCGTCCAGAAAACCATGGTCGTCGTCGAGGGCGTGTCGCGCTCGCTCGACCCCGACTTCGATATGTGGTCGGCGTCGGAGCCGGTGGTCCGCACATGGATCGAGCGCCATCTCGGACCGGCCGGCCGTCTCGAAGTCGCCGCCGAAGGCGTGGGGGCACTCGGCCGTCTCGTCGGCGAACTGCCGCGCCTCGTCGAACGTGCCGAGCGCCTGTCGGCGGAAATGGACCGCATGGGCGAGCACGGCCTCCGTCTCGACCCGGAGACCGTCGCCAATATCGGCCGCTCGGAAGCCAGCGCCAGCCGCTGGGGCCGGGTGGCGCTATGGGTGATCGCCGCGGTAGCCGTGGTGGCGGGGTTCAAGCTGATTTTCTGAGTGTCAAGCTCTGCTTGACACAAATTTTGGGACACGATATTCTTTCCGCCGCAGCTGGGTAGCTTCGGTCGACGTGCGGGCTCGCCGGTGATCCGATCTTTCCGCAATAAGGCGCTGCTCCGCTTCTGGGAGCAAAGCGAGCGGCGTGGGATCCGACCGGACCTAGTGCGAAGGGTCGCAATTCTCCTGGATGCGCTCGACGTGGCAGCGGCGCCTGAGGATCTGGCATCGACGCAGGCACGCTTTCATCCGCTGCACGGAAAGCCAAAACGCTTTGCACTGTCGGTCAACAAGAATTGGCGCATCACCTTCGGCTGGGCCGAAAAGGACGCAATCGATGTCGATCTGGAAGACTATCACTAAGCTCGGGGGGCTCACGGAGTAGGCTATGTCGAGCCACAGTGTTGCACGCCGCGATCCGCGTCGACCTCCCGCTCACCCCGGAGCGTTCTTGCGCGAATTCGTTTTGCCCGATCTCGATCGGTCGATGTCGGAGATTGCGCGATCCCTCGGAATCTCGCGCCAGCTCCTGTATTCGATCGTCAACGAGAAGGCGCCGGTCAGCCCGGAGGTTGCCGTCAGGCTCGGCAAGCTCTGCGGTAACGGCCCGCGCCTGTGGGTCAATATGCAGGCCGCCCACGACCTCTGGCACGCGGAGCGGAACGTCGACGTGTCGAGGATTCCCACCCTGGCTCCGCCTCGGGAAGCTGCCGAGTAGCGCCATTGCGCCTCGGCAAATTGTCGTCCGGGCTTCCGCTTTGGCGGCGGCTGCACTACATGCCACACACCGATTGCATCCGAATCGCCCGTTTTCCCGAAAAAACAGACATGCCAGCGATCGAACCCGCCATGCAGCCCATTGTTTCCATTCAGAACCTTTCCAAGACCTACGCTTCCGGGTTCAAGGCGCTGAAGGGCATCAACCTCGACATCCGCCGCGGCGAAATCTTCGCGCTGCTCGGGCCGAACGGTGCCGGCAAGACGACGCTGATCAGCATCGTGTGCGGCATCGTCAATCCGAGCGGCGGCACCGTCACCGCCGACGGCCACGACATCATTCGCGACTTCCGGGCGGCGCGCGCCATGATCGGCCTCGTCCCGCAGGAGCTGACCACGGACGCCTTCACCTCGGTCTGGCACACCTGCAGCTTCAGCCGCGGGCTGTTCGGCAAGCCGCCGAATCCGGCTCATATCGAGAAGGTGCTGCGCGACCTTTCGCTGTGGGACAAGAAGGACAGCAAGATCATGACGCTTTCGGGCGGCATGAAACGCCGCGTCATGATCGCCAAGGCCCTGTCCCACGAGCCGACGATCCTCTTTCTTGACGAGCCGACGGCCGGCGTCGATGTCGAGCTGCGGCGCGACATGTGGCAACTGGTGCGGGAGCTGCGCGCCACCGGCGTCACCATCATCCTCACCACCCACTACATTGACGAGGCCGAGGAAATGGCCGACCGCGTCGGCGTCATCAACAAGGGCGAACTGATCCTCGTCGAGGACAAGGTCGAGCTGATGCGCAAGCTCGGCAAGAAGCAGCTCGTCCTCGAACTGGCCAAGCCGCTCGAGCGTATTCCCGACTCCGTCGCCGCCTACAACCTCGAGCTGGCGCGCGCCGGCCATGAACTGACATACACCTACGACACCAAGGCGGAACGCACCGGCATCACCCGTCTTCTCAGCGACCTCAGCGCCGCCGGCATCACATTCAAGGACCTCGACACGAAGCAAAGCTCGCTTGAGGAGATCTTCGTCAGCCTGGTGCGGGGGGACGCATGAATTTTCACGCCATGAGGGTGATCTACGTCCAGGAGATGGCGCGCACCCTGCGCACCATCCTGCAGAGCGTCGTTTCGCCGGTCCTCTCCACCTCGCTCTATTTCGTGGTTTTCGGTGCCGCCATCGGCTCGCGCATCACCGCCGTCGACGGCATCAGCTACGGCGCCTTTATCGTGCCCGGACTGATCATGCTGTCGTTGCTCACGCAAAGCATCTCGAACGCCTCGATCGGCATCTACTTCCCAAAATTCATTGGCACGATCTTCGAGCTTCTCTCGGCGCCAATCTCCTATATCGAGATCGTCATCAGCTATGTCGGCGCGGCGGCGACGAAGTCGATCGCTCTCGGCCTCATCATTCTTGCCACCTCGGCCTTCTTCGTGCCGCTGCACATCGCCCATCCCCTGTGGATGATCCTCTTCCTGGTGCTGACCGCCGTCACCTTCAGCCTGTTCGGCTTCATCATCGGCATCTGGGCGGATGGCTTCGAAAAGTTGCAGATCGTCCCGCTGCTCATCGTCACACCGCTTACGTTCCTCGGCGGCAGCTTCTATTCGATCGATATGCTGCCGCCGTTCTGGCAGAAAGTCAGCCTGTTCAACCCGGTGGTCTATCTGGTCAGCGGCTTCCGCTGGAGCTTCTTCGGCGTCTCGGACGTCGGTGTCGGCATCAGCCTTGCGATGACCTTCGTCTTCCTCGCCCTCTGCCTCGGCGGCGTCGCCTGGATCTTCAAAACGGGCTACCGGCTGAAGACATAAGGGTTGACGAACAGTCGCCGAGAGGTAACGCTTCGGTCATGAGCCGCGCCTTTGTCACCGAACCCGACACCGACGAGACTGGCACCGACCTGCCGGATCGCGTCATCTCGCCCGAGCCGAACTACGTCACGCCGGAAGGCTTTGCCATGATCGAGGCAGAACTGAAGCGCGTCCAGGCGCAGCAGGCGTCGGCGCATGGCGAGACGCCGGACCTGCCGCACATCGTCCGGGACCTTCGTTATTGGCAGGCGCGCCGCGCCTCGGCGCAAGTGATCGAGCCGGTCGCCGATCCTGACCATGTGCAATTCGGCACCACGGTCACTATCCGCCGCGACGGCAAGAAGCAGGCCTTCAAGATCGTCGGCGAGGATGAGGCCGACCCGACGACCGGGACCCTCTCCTACGTAGCGCCCCTCGCCCGTGCCCTCATGGGCAAGGAAGAGGGCGACACGGCGCAAGTCGGCGACGACACGGCGGAAATCCTCAAGATCACCTGATGATCGCATTGAAAGCATTGCTTTCAATTACTAGACTTGCCGCATGGCTACTCTCACCATTCGCAACCTCGCCGAAGCGACGCGCCAGCGTCTCCGCCTCCAGGCCGCGGCGCACGGCCACTCCATGGAAGAGGAGGTCCGCCGCATTCTTGGCGATGCCTGGGCCGGGGCGGGTCGCGATGCTCCGCCAGCCGCGCAGCGGCCACCGGCGCCAGCCGCGCTCGCGGCCGCAGGCCTGACCCGCAAACTCGACGGCGCGACTGTCCTGCTTGTCATTTCCGGCGGCATCGCCGCCTACAAATCCCTCGACCTCGTCCGCCGGCTTCGCGAACGCGGCGCAACCGTGCGGGCGGTGATGACCGAAGCTGCTACGGCATTCGTCACGCCCCTTTCGGTCGGGGCGCTCACCGGTGGCAAGGTGTTTACCGATCTCTTTGACCGCGATAATGAGCACGATGTCGGCCACATCCGCCTCGCCCGCGAAGCAGATCTCGTCGTGATCGCGCCGGCGACGGCGGACCTTCTCGCCCGCGCCGCAAGCGGACAAGCTAACGATCTCGCGACCGCCATTCTTCTTGCGACGCGCGCACCGGTGCTTGCCGCTCCGGCGATGAACCCGGCTATGTGGTCCCATCCGGCGACGCAGCGGAACGTCGCCCGCCTTGCCGCCGACGGCGTGCGCTTCGCCGGGCCGAACGCCGGCGAGATGGCCGAGAGCGGCGAAGCGGGCACCGGCCGCATGGCGGAGCCGCTGGAGATCGTCGCGGCGATCGAGGCGATTCTTCAGCCCGCGCCCGGGCCGCTGACGGGACGCCATGTGCTGGTCACGTCCGGCCCGACGCACGAGCCGATCGACCCGGTCCGCTATCTCGCCAACCGCTCCTCCGGCCGGCAGGGTCACGCCATCGCGGCGGCCGCCGCAGCGGCCAGCGCCCGCGTCACCCTCGTCTCGGGGCCGGTGACCATTCCCGATCCGCCCGGGGTTACGGTCGTCCGCGTCGAGACGGCGCGCGACATGCTCCGCGCCGTCGAGGCGGCGCTGCCGGCCGACATTGCCATCATGGCCGCCGCCGTCGCCGACTGGCGCGCCGCCCATGCCGCCGGAGGCAAGATCAAGAAGGACGGCAGCGGCATGGTCGCGCCCCTAGAGCTCGCCGAGAATCCGGACATCCTA
>JBDTLN010000107.1:0-7026 GCA_039934795.1 Bauldia sp.
CCGCTTCATCGAGCGGGTCGCGGCCGAGATGCGCCGGTTTTAGGCAAAGCATCGACCGACTGTCATCAGGCCGACATGATTGATCTTTAGCCGTCGCTGCCATGGGGTTTGACCACCGCCGCACGGTTACGTTCCGCCTTGCACAGGCGGCCCACGCCTACCGCGTCCGGGCGGGGAGCCAGCTATCGCGCATTGGTCTCCACTCCGGCCAGGATGGCCTCCTCAAGGCCCTCGACGACGATGATGGCCAGTCGATGAGCGACCTCGCCGCCATGCTCGGTGTTCAGCCGCCGACCGTGACCAAGATGATCAGCCGGCTTTCCGCCCAGGACTACGTCGAGCGCCGCACCTCCGCCGGCGACGGCCGCCAGGCCCTGGTTTTCCTGACCGAGCGCGGGCGCCGGGCGATCGCCATGATCGACAAGGTATGGAAGCGCATCGAGAAAGATGCCCTCTCCGAGATCGACGATCGCGACCGCAAGAAGCTCCGCAAGTTGCTTCGCCAGGTTAGCCGCAACCTCGGCGCCAGCGAGGACGATGCGGAGGCCGATCTTGCCGAGCCCGACGAAGATCTCGGCAACGGCGCTGACAGCCACACCATGCGCTGATTGGCCGCTGACCTGGCCGATTTCGGTCAATTCCCCGGTTGCCCTTTCAATCGTCCGCGGAATACAGTCCCTCGTCAAAAAAAGCGGGGTTGTTCGTGGCAACACAATTCGACTTCACGGGGCGCGGCGCAGTCGTCACCGGCGGCGCCCAGGGCATCGGCCGTGCGGTGGTCGAGCGGTTGCTCGCCGGCGGCGCATCGGTCGCCATTTGGGATCGCGAGAAGCCTGTCGCCGACAGGACCGCAGCTGAACTGGCGTCACGCGGCAAGATCGTGGCGGTCGATGTCGACGTCGCCGACAAGGCCTCGGTCGAGCGGGCGCGCGACGTGTCGATCGCCGCACTTGGCCGTGTCGACATCCTCGTTTGCAGCGCCGGGCTCGGCGGTATGAACGAGAAGGTGTGGGAGTACCCGGTCGACGAGTGGGACCGCGTGATGGCAGTCAATCTCCGCGGCCCCTTCCTCTGCGCCCGGGCGCTTGTCCCCGGCATGATGGCCCAGAACTACGGCCGCATTGCCAACATCGCCTCGATCGCCGGCAAGGAAGGCAACCCCAACGCATCGGCTTATTCCGCGTCCAAGGCGGGGGTGATCGCCTTCACCAAGTCACTCGGCAAGGAAGTCGCCGGGCATAACATCGCCGTCAATGCCATCGCCCCGGCCGTCGCCCTCACCCGGATGGTCCTCGAGACGCAGACCGAGGCCCACAAGCAATTCATGCTCTCCAAGATCCCACGTGGCCGCTTCGTTGAAGTCGACGAGATCGCCGCCATGATCGCCTTCATGGTGTCGGAGGAAAACTCATTCACCACCGGCTTCACCTTCGATATCTCGGGCGGCCGCGCCACCTACTGACCGAAAGGACATCTTCCGGATGAGGCACACGCCGCAGGCTGGCGGCGAGGCCGCCGCGCGTCTGCGCGGGGTCGGCCTCTATTGCATCTCGATGATGTGCTTCACCGGGCTCGACACGCTCGCCAAGCTGGTCAGCCATTCGGTGCCGGTGGTCGAGATCGTGTGGGTCCGATTCCTTGGCCAGACGATCTTCGTCATCCTTCTGCTGCGGCCATGGCGCAGCCTGGACGCTTTTCGGATGGCCAGTCCGCTGAGCCAGATCATCCGCGCCGTCGCTCTTTTCCTCTCAACGACGTTCAATTTTTTCGCCCTGCGTTCCCTGCAGATGGACCAGACGGCGACCATCGGCTTCTCGAGCGCCTTCATCGTCGCCGGGCTCGCCGGCCCGGTGCTGGGCGAGTGGATCGGCTGGCGGCGATGGCTGGCCATCCTCGTCGGCTTCGTCGGGGTGCTGATCGTTATCCGGCCCGAGGCCGGCAGTTTCGACCCGGCGCTGCTCTGGTCGGTCGCCGCCACGCTTTGCTATTCGGTCTACAATCTGCTGACCCGCAAGCTCACCGCCACCGACTCCGCGGCGAGCCTTCTGCTCTATTCCGGCCTCGTCCCAGCCCTCTTCCTTGCCCCGATCGCGCTCCCCATCGCGGTCTGGCCGCCAAGTCTGTGGATTGGCGCGGCAATTCTCGGCACGGCCGCGTTCGGCGCGGTCGGCCATGCCATCATCATCCAGGCATTCCGCCGGGCGCCGGCCTCGCTGCTGGCGCCGTTCACCTACAGCCAGATCATCTGGATGCCCGCCGCCGGCTTTCTGGTTTTCGGCGACGTGCCCGGTGGTCACACGCTCATCGGCGCCGCGATTATCGTCGCCAGCGGCCTATACATCCTCTATCGCGAACGGGTCCATGGCGACCATTGAACCGGCGACGCGAAAGATGTCAGTTAGCCGCCTTCACGCGTGATGGAGTCCGCCTTGGCCAAAGTCGAAATCCTGTCTCTCGATTCCTTTCCGGCAAAAACGCGTGAAAGCCTCGACGCGCTTTTCACCCGGCACGATCATGGCCATGGCGATACGCCGGTTCCGCCGGCCATCGCCGAGCGCGTGCGCGGCATCGCCCGCGGCGGCCACTCGCCGATCGGCCAGTCGTTGATGGAGCAACTTCCGAGGCTCGAAATCGTCGCCAATTTCGGCGTCGGCTATGACGGCATCGACCTCGCCTATGCCGCCGGCCGCGGCATCGTCGTCACCAACACGCCGGATGTGCTCACCGAGGAAGTCGCCGATACGGCCCTCGGGCTGCTCCTGATGACGGTGCGCGAACTGCCTGCCGCAGAGCGGCACCTGCGCGCCGGTAAATGGCCGACGGAGGGACCCTGGCGCCTTACCCCGACGCTTCGCGATCGTACGGTCGGCATCATTGGCCTCGGCCGCATCGGCATGACCATTGCCCGCCGCCTGGAGGCAATGAAAGTGCCCGTCGTCTATCACGCACGCCACAAACGTGATGACGCGCCCTATCCGTATTTCGCCAGTCTCCGCGACATGGCGGCGGCGGTCGACACGTTGCTCGTCGTCATCCCGGGCAATGCCGGAACACGCAACCTGGTCGACAAGGGCATCCTCGAAGCCCTCGGCGCCAACGGCATCCTCATCAACATCGGACGCGGCATCGTCGTCGACGAGGATGCGCTCATAGACGCGCTGAGAAATCGCACCATCCTTGCCGCCGGCCTCGATGTCTTTGCCAGCGAACCGCACGTGTCGCCCGCCCTCGTGGCGCTGGACAATGCCGTGCTCCTTCCCCACGTCGGCTCGGCGACGGTCCATACCCGCAACGCCATGGGCCACCTGATGTTCGACAATCTCAAAAGCTGGTTCGAAACGGGAAAGCCGATGACCCCCGTGCCCGAAACCCCATGGCCGCGAAAATAGGCGGCTATTTTACAAAGGTGCCGCCGAGCTCGTCCTCAACGTGGATGCGGATGATATCCTCGAAGGATGTTTCCGCCTTGAAACCCAGGGCTGGCGCTCGCGTCGGCGCAAAATCGCGCGGCCACCCCTCGACGATCTTCATGATCGTTTGATCCGGCTCCCGCCGGATGCGCTTGACGACACTCTCGCCGGCAACCTTGCGGAGCGCGGCGATCTGTTCGCCAACCGTGACCGACAGGCCGGGCATTGTCAGGTTCCGCCGCGGCCCGACCAGGGCGCCGTCGATCGTCGCGGCGTGCAAGAGGAAATTGACGGCCGACCGCGGGCTGGCGTGCCAGTGGCGCACGTCCTCCGACACCGGCAGGACGGCTTCGTGACCGGCCAGCGGTTCGCGAATGATGTTGGAGAAGAACCCGGACGCCGCCTTGTTGGGCTTGCCAGGCCTCACGCAGACTGTCGGCAGGCGGATGCCGATGCCGTCGAGGAAGCCGCGTCGCGTGTAGTCGGCAAGCAGCAATTCGCCGATCGCCTTTTGCGTACCGTAGGAGGTGAGCGGGGTCGTGAAGAACTCGTCCTCGATCTTGGCATGGAACGGCGCCCCGAACACGGCGATCGACGACGTGAACACGAGACGCGGCTTGTAGCCGTCGCCGACCTTGCGGATCGCATCGAGGAGATAGCGCGTGCCGTCGAGATTGATGCGATAGCCCTTGTTGAAGTCGGCTTCCGCTTCGCCGGAGACGATCGCTGCCAGATGGAAGATAAGGTCGGGCCGACCTTCGACCAGATTCTCGGCGACGCCGGGCGTGGAAAGATCGGCCGCCTGTGTTTCGACCCGAACGCCGTTTGACGCAGGCGTTTCCGGCACGACCACATCGACCAGATGCAGTGCCGTGATCGGCGCTCCGCCAACCGCCCCTTCGGCCAGCAGACGCTTGGTCAATTTGACGCCAACCATGCCGGCGGCACCGATGATGAGAATGTTCATGGATGGAATCCTGTGCGAAATCGGCAGGTCCGGCTAAAGCGAGAAGCCGCCGTCAGCCGAATAGACCTGGCCCGTCGTGTAGCTCGACTCGTCGGAAGCGAGATAAACCGCAAGCCAGGCAATCTCTTCCGCTGTTCCGAGGCGCCCGAGGGCCTGGCGGTCTATGAAGGCCTGGCGGATGTCATCCAGCGACTTGTTCTGCGCCTTGGCCTGCGCGGCGATGCGCTCGTCGAGGGATGGCGACTGGATCGTGCCGGGGGCAATGCCATTGCAACGAATGCCCTGGCGGATGAAGTCCGCGGCCACGGACTTGGTCAGTCCGACCACGGCGGCCTTGGAAGCGCCGTACACATAGCGATTGGGAATGCCCCGTATCGATGAAGCGCCCGAGGCGACATTGACGATCGCACCCTTCCCCTTGGCCAGCATGGCCGGGAGAAAGGCACGGATCGTCCGGTGCATCGACTTGACGTTGACATCGAAGGAGAAGTCCCACTCCTCGTCCGAGGTCGTCAGCACCGTGCCGTGATGAACGAAACCGGCGCAGTTGAAGAGGACGTCAATCGATCCGACCGCCATGGCCAGCGCGTCGACCGCGGCGGTGTCGCGGACGTCGAGGCGATGCGTCGCCATGCCCTTCGCCTTGAGATCCTCGATCAGCTCTGGCTTGAGATCGGTGGCGACGACCTCGGCGCCCTCAGCCGCGAAGGCGAGCGCTGTCGCCTTGCCGATGCCGGCGCCGGCCGCCGTCACGAACGCACGCTTGCCCTTCAAACGGTTCATCCACGCTTCTCCTGACTCTTAAAGATTTCATACACCGTGGCGAGCGGCGGCGCTCCGCGTAGGAAGCCGAACGTGCCGCTCTCCTTCAACTCTTGCGATGCCCGCAGGAACGCGGCCATCGATGCCTGGAAGAGACGCGAGCCGAGGCTGACCCGTTTGACGCCGAGTTCGGCGAGGCGCGCCACCGACAGGGGCTCCTTGCCCATCCCGCCAAGGACGTTCACCGGCACCTTGACCGCCGAGACGATCGCCGAGACCTGTTCCTCGGTCGAAGCCCCTGGCGCGTAGACCACATCCGCGCCTTCCTCCTCGTACGCTTGCAAGCGGCGAATGGCATCGCTCAGCGACTCCGGCCCGCCGAACAACATGCCCTCCGCCCGCGCCGTCAGCACGAAATCGACGCCGGCCCGGTCGATGGCCTCGCGCGCCGCGCGAACGCGGGCGGCAGCATGGCCGATCTCGAACAAAGGCTGGCGCTTGTCGCCGGTCGCGTCCTCAATCGAGCATCCGGCGAGGCCGCAATCGATCGCGTCGCGGATCGTTTCGACGACCGCGCTCGCATCGCGGCCGTAGCCTGCCTCAAGGTCGCCATTCACCGGCAGGTCGGTTGCCTCGACGATGGTGTGGGCGTGGACGATCGCCTGCTCCCGGCTCGTGGTGTTATCGGCCATGCCGAGACCAACCGCCAGCGCAGCACTCGATGTCGCCAGCGCCTCGAAGCCGAGCGCGGCGAGAATGCGGGCGGTGCCGACATCCCAGGGATTGGGCATGACAAACAGGCCCGGCCGCGCATGCAGCGAACGGAAGGCGCGCCGCCGGGCGGCAACGTCCGCTGGAGCGCTGTGCATCACCGAAGCGCCCCAACCCCGTTCAACGCGGACAGGCTGGTCTTCTGACCTCCGCGTGCGTCGAAGTTCGCCGGCTCGAGCCACTGCTCGAAGCCCTGCTTTACGCCCGGCCAGTCACCATCGGTCATGGCGAACCACGCCGTATCACGATTGCGTCCCTTGATGATCATATGCTGGCGGAAGATTCCCTCGAACTTGAAGCCAAGCCGCCGAGCTGCCCGCATCGAAGGTTCATTGAACGCATTGCACTTCCACTCGTAGCGCCGATAGCCGAGGTTTTCGAACACGTAGCGCGCCGCCAGATACTGCGCCTCGGTGGCCATGGCGCTTCGTTGCAGCTTCGGCGAATAGACGATGTTGCCGATCTCGATGACCCGCATCGCCGGGCGGATTTCCATGAGCGTCACTATGCCGACCGCCCAGCCGGTGACAGCGTCGACGACCGCGTAGGAATAGGGGTCCAGCATCACCGCCCGCCCGTCGAGCCATTCGGCGAAGGCAGGCCCATCGGGAAATGGCCCGTAGGCCATATAGGTCCAAAGGGTGTCGCCGCCCTGCAGCGACTGCCAAAGGGCTGCGCCGTGCAGGGCTGGGTCAAGTTTCTCGATCCGGCACAATCGGCCGTGCAAGGGACCTAGCCCCGGCCGCTGGGCAGGGGTTGCATCGACGATCGCCCCTGGCGGTTGACCGGCGGCCTGGCTGGAGTTCGGCATGATTGGCGTCGTTCGTGCCGTTTTGAGAGGCGGCCGGCAATGCGCCAGCCAAGGTTTGATTTAGCCGGACTTATGCGCCTAAATTCCCGCCGAAATCAATCGGACATGAACGGGGAAACGCCGATGTTCCGGACCATCGAGGGCTTCAGCCGCATCGGCGAGGAAAACGCATTCGCGGTGCTGGCGCGCGCCACCGAGCTTGCCGGCCAGGGCCGCGACATTATTAATCTCGGCATCGGCCAGCCCGATTTCCGCACGCCCGAGCACATCGTCGATGCCGCCATCAAGGCGCTGCGAGATGGCCA
>JBDTLN010000108.1:0-7008 GCA_039934795.1 Bauldia sp.
AAATGTTCTCACGCACTGTAAGCCAGACGCACACACCGCCGGTGACAAAAGCCACCCTGCCCTGCAGCGATCTCGGCTTCGGCAGGCGCTGGAGCTTGGCCTCCTCCAGCACCCAGTATTCAACGTTGAAGCATTCCTGCTGCGGCAGGCCGGTATATTCGGAGACGCCGGCGGCGCCGCGCATGACGTTGATCGCGTTCACGTAGAATTCCGCGGCAAGGCGCGCGGTGGTCTTGTCCTTGGCGAAGGAGAGAAGCCCGACGCCCGGCACCAGATGAATGACGGGGTTGGCGTCACGCATCGGCGGCGAGTCGGGATGCTTGCAGCGCTCGTAATATTCCGCGTAGTCCCGGCGGTAGTCGCCGATCAGTGCGTCGAGCGTCGCCGCATCGGCATCGGCGGGGACGATCAACGGCCGGATCTTGGTGCGGATGAAGTGATCCGGGCAGGACGTGCCGAGCGGCGCCAGCTGATGAAGCTGCCTTGAGTTGACGAACTCCATCACCTCGGGCGAGTCGACGAAATGGCCGGCCTTCATTCCGCCGGTGGAAATGCGACCGCGGATCGCCGGCAGCAAGCGCGCCGCCGCGGCCTGGCGCGCCGCCGCCGGCAGGGCGGCAACCGCTTCGCCGGCGAACGCCGGCAGCTTGACGTTGCGGTCGAGCCAGAGGGCGGCCTGATTGATGATGCGAAGCGTCGTCTCGTAGCAGTCCTTCGCCGTGTTGCCCCAGGTGAAGAGGCCGTGCGAGCCGAGGACCACGCCGACATAGTTGGGATTCTGCTTCGCCATCTCGCCGAGCTTCGCGCCGAGATCGATGCCCGGTCGCTGCCATGGCAGGTAACCCAGCGTCCCGCCAAAAACTTCTTCGGTCAGCCGCTCCTGATCTTTTGACGCAGCGATCGCAATCACCGCATCAGAATGGACGTGATCGACATGGACGTAGGGCACATAGCCGTGCAGGCACGTATCGACCGAGGGGGCGCGCGGATTGAGGTTGAAGACGCAGTGGTTCGTCGCCTGGATCATCTCGTCCTCGTGCGCGAGGCCCCGGTAGAGGCCTTTCAGCGATTCGAGCTTGTCGAGATAGACGGTGGCGAACCCGTCGAGCTTCATGGAGCCGAGATCGCCTCCCGAGCCCTTGACCCAGAGCACGGTTACCTCCGCACCGGTGAGCGGATCCTTCGATTTGATCTTGGCGGAGGTATTGCCGCCGCCAAAATTCGTGATGCGGAGGTCGGAACCGAGCAGGTTGGAGCGGTAAAGCAGCAATCCGGATTCATCGAGGGACTTGGCGTGAGCGTCGTCCCAGAGCGAGGGGAGAGAGATGTTTGCCATGGACGGACTCATAGGACCGCTTTCGCTCACGGTCAACCGAATTATGATAATAATCGCTCATAGTGACGCTAATATGATTGATATTGAGCGAATTAGGGTATCGCTGTCCGGCCACCTGTGATAAGGACGGCTGATGCACGAATGGGAAAGATGGCAGCTCATCCTCCGCCAGGTTCGGGCCCGCGGGTTCCTTCGCGTCCGCGAGCTTCTGGCGGCCACCGAGGCTTCGCCCGCCACGCTCCGCCGCGACCTCGCCAAGCTCGAGGGCATGGGACAAATCCGTCGCGTGCATGGCGGCATCCAGGGTGTCGACGCCACCGCCCCGGCGCAGATCGCCAGCCGATCGATCGACGTCCGGCAGGCGTTGAATGCCGACCGGAAGCGGCTTGTCGCCAAGGCTGCGGCGGACCTTTGCCACGACGGCGAGTCGATCATCATCAACGCCGGCTCCACCACCGGGTTCATGGCGGAGTATTTGCGTCACGCGAATCTGCAGATCCTCACCAATTCGTTTCCGATCGCGCACGAACTCATCGCTACCAGCGCCAACCGCATCGTGCTGCCGGGTGGCGAGGTCTACCGCGACCAGGGCATTATCCTCTCGCCGTTCGAGGAGGATGCGATTCAGTCCTTCACCGCGTCGAAGATGTTCATGAGCTGCTATGCGATCACCGCGATGGGCATCGTCGAGGACGATCCGCTGGTCGCGCGCGCCGAAACGAAGTTGCTGTCGCGGGCCGAGACGCTGATCGTCATCGCCGATGCGACCAAGTTCGACGCGCGCGGCAGCATGATTGTCTGCCCGCTCGGACGCGTCCACACCCTGATTACCGACGCGTCGGCGCCGGAACCGTTTCTTGATCAGATCCGCTCCGAGGGTGTCCGGGTGCTTGTGGTCGGCGACGAACGGGCCGCCTCGCGGACCGCCGCCTGAGGGAACCGGACGTCTCGCTCATGCCACCACAGCCGATCCGCGGCATTGCCGTTGCCGACGTGGGCTATACCAGCACCAAGCTCGCGCTGTTCTCGCCGGCAGGCGAACTGGTCACGGAACGCCGGGTGCCGAGCAATCACCATGAAGGCCCGCCCTACCGCTGGATCGACCCGGAGCCGACGGTCGAATTCTTCCGCCAGACGATCGCGGAATTCGACGCCATCCTGCCGGTCGATGCGATCGTGCCCACTGCGCATGGCGCGGCCGTCGCGCTGATTGCGGAAGACGGATCGCTGGCTCTGCCGATCATGGACTATACGTCCGAGCCGCCGGCCGACATTGTCGCCGCGTACCGGCAGCGGATGCCGCCCTTCGCCGAATGCCTCTGCCCGCTCCTGCCCATGTCTCTCACACACGCGCTCCAGGTGTTCTGGCAAAGCCGCGCCCATCCGCGCGACTTCGCGCGAACAAGGACCATCGTCCCGTGGATTCAGTACGTCGGATTCAGGCTGTGCGGCAGGCTGGTCACCGAAGTCACGTCCATGTCCTGCCAGACGCAGCTCGTCGATCCGGTGAAGCGCCAACTCTCATCGCTCGTCAAGGCGGAGGGTTGGCAGAGGCTCTTTCCGTCAATGGTTCCGGCATGGGAGATCATCGGCGACCTGAAGCCCGAGTTCGGCGCCAAAACCTTCCGCGGCAGGGGCAAGGTCCTTGCCGGGGCCCACGACAGTTCGGCGAGCTACGCCCGCTATCTTGCCGCCGGTTTCGGCTCCTTCACCCTGCTTTCGACCGGTACCTGGAGCATCTGCTACGATACCTCGACCACCGCCGATCAGCTCGACGAAACGCGCGACACCTGCATCAACGCCGACATATTCGGGAGGCAGGTGGCGGTCTCCCGTTTCTTCGGCGGCAAGGAATACGAGCTCGTCGCCGGGGACGCCGCAGCGACGGCGCCGGACCTGGCGATGGTCAGCGCCCTGATCGAGCGCGGCTGCTTCGCGCTCCCCTCGTTCAGCGGCTCGTCAGGACCGATGCCGGGGTCGGCCGGCAAGGGCAGGATCGACGGCGACGCCCCGGCGAACCCCGTCGAAATGGCCTCGCTCGCCACGCTCTACTGTGCGCTCATGGTCGGCGAGCAGCTCGATGCGCTGAGCTCCCGCAACGACATCATCGTCGACGGGCCGTTCGCCAGGAACGCGGTGCTGCTGGCGTTGATCGCACAGTTGCGTCCTGGCCAGAAAGTGAAAGCCTCGCTACTCCTCGACGGCACGGCGGCGGGGGCCGCCTGCCTCGCCATGATGTCCGACGGGAAGCTGCCGCATATTCCAATCGAGACCACCGACATCGTCGCGGCAGACATCGCCGGACTGGACCCCTATCGCCGGCGCTGGCGGGAGTTGTCGCGAATGAATTCCGGGCCGGCGCCGCGCAACACTGAATAGCCAGCGCTCGCTCGCGCTCACTTGGCCCGCGACCAATGCCCGTTGTTGATGTTGAATTTGACCAGGCCGTCGTCGCGCATCTTGATGAGGAGAACGTGAACCTCCTCGACCGAAGCGCTGGGATTGACCACCATGCGCACCGAATAGGTGGTTCGAGGCTTGTCGAGTGCCGCCAGAATTCGCTCGTTTGTCATGGCCATCATTCTGATTGGGGAGGGCAGGAATGAACGCGCCAACCCTGGAGAGGTTCGCGATGTTATCGCGATCCCGTCCGGTCCGGACCAGAGAAATCACGCGGCGGGATGAACTGGAAGGCGGGAAGGCCAGATGCTAATCAACATCCGCGCCGCGCACGGGACTGCGACGAAGGCCGATGAAGGGGACCGGTGTAACATGATTGACAAGCCGAGCCGCCGGCATGTCCTTCGGCTGTTGGCCGGCCTCTCGCTCTGGCCGCTTTTCCGATGGGCGAGCAGTCCGCTGGAAGTCCGCCGTGGCTGGGTCATGCGCAACACCGACCGCTGATGCGTCTCGACCTGGCGGCCGTTGGCGACAGCGATGTCTTCGACTTTTGTGTAGTTGGGAGCGGACCGGCTGGCATCACCTGCGCCTGGCAACTGGCCAAGGGCGGCAAGCGGGTCATTCTCCTCGAAGCGGGCGGGCGGGACCCGTCCGAAGCCTCGCAGAATATTTACGAGGGTAAGATCGTCGGGGACCTCCGCATCCCCCTCACCGAAAGCCGCTTGCGCTATTTCGGCGGCACCTCCAATCACTGGGCGGGGCAGTGCCGCCCGCTCGACGCGGCAGACTTCGCCGGCCAGATCGCCAGCGCTGACACCGCCTGGCCGATTGCCCGCGCCGATCTCGACCCCTATCTCGAGCCGGCCTCGGCGATCCTTGAAATACCCCCGGTGCCACCCGATACCCCCATCCGGCAAAGCGGCCTGAAGCGGATCCATTTCGTCTATTCCCCGCCGGTGCGTTTTGCGACGAAATACGGGGCGGGGATACTGGCCCACCAAAGCCTCTTCCTCGTCCTTGACGCCAATCTCTCGCACTTCGAGACCAATGGCGCCGCCATCCAGGGCGCCGTGGTCCGCAACTACGAGGGGCTCGCCCGGACCGTCCGCGCCGGCGCCTATGTTCTGGCCGCCGGCGGCATCGAGAACAGCAGGCTCCTGTTGTGGAGCAACGTCCAGACGCACGGCCAGACCGTGCCGAACCCGCTTGCTCTAGGTCGCTACTGGATGCCCCACCCCACCTTCCCGGCCGGAGATGCAATCCTGGTCAGCAGCCTTCTTGTGCCGTTCGAACGCGGTCTCGCATTTGCGCCAACCGCTGCGACGATGCGCGATGACCGGATTCTCAATATCGGGATTGGGGTAACCCGCCATCACTACGGAGCGGCGCGCTGGCTAGTCGCGGAGATGGCTTGTGTTGCCCCTCGCTACGGTCAGTGGGCCCTCGAGCAATTGAACAGGAATGTCGTCTGCGCCACTGCACTCCGGGCCGCATGGGAAGCTGAGCCGCGTTTCGTCAGTCGCATCGAACTGGGGCAGGAGCGCGACTCGTTTGGCATGCCGCGAGCCGTGTTGTTCTGGCAAAGGAGCGCGCTCGACCATCGCACCATCCAGGCCACCGCCCGCCGCTTTGCCGGGTTTCTGGCCGACACCGACAACGGGCGTGCCCGGCTGGCGCCCTTTGCCCTTGGCGAGGGCGACTATCCGGCGGAGGAGGATTGGGGAGCCGGCACCCATCATATGGGCGGCACCCGCATGGCGGCGATGCCCGACAAGGGAATCGTCGATGGCGACTGCAAGGTCTTCGGTCAGGCCAACCTGTTCATTGCGGGTTCGTCCGTTTTCCCGAGCAGTGGCCACACCAACCCGACATTGACGATAGTCCAGCTCGCTTTGCGCCTCGCCGATCACCTCCTCAAAGGAGCGCGATCTTGACGCAATCGCGCCTCGGAAAAAGGCTTGCCTTGGCAGCCGCCATCGCGGTTTGCGGCTTGCTCGTCTACTTCGAATATTCTTCCGAAACCGGCGACCCTGCGGCGTTGGCCGGGAGGCAGCGCGGCGGTCTGGTCGGCTACTGGAAATTCGAAGGCGCTGGCGTCGCGGATAGTTCCGGCAAGAACAATGATGGCGTCTACGTCAACAGCGGTCCGGTTGGCGCGCTGTTTGGGCAAGCCCTGAAACTGAAGGGCGACAACAATTCTCACGTCAGCATCCCGGCGACGCAGAGCCTCGCGGCGTTTTCCGATGAGATCACCGTCACGGCCTGGGTGCTGCCGAGGGTAGTTCCCACAGACTACCGGGTGGTCGTCTCCCGCCAGATCGGGACGCTGAAGCATCCCGATCAGTTCTATCTCGGCTTCGGCCCGGCGAACGGCGAGATCCACTACAAGTGGCACCTGGGAACAATCGAAGACGGCCAGGTCCACGACCGGGCGATCTACACCGGCGATCCCGTCGCCGGGCGCTGGATCAACATGGCTGGCGTCTACGACGGCAAGACGATGCGCCTCTATATCAACGGCATCGAAATCGGCCGGCAGAAACAGACCGGCAGGATTCAGGTCGATGACAATCCGGTTACGATTGGCGCCGAGGAGAACGGAGCCGAGCCGCTCGTCGTCGAAGGCGAATTCGACGGACTGATCGACGAGGTCCGCATCTACAATCGCGCCTTGAGTCCGGCCGAGGTCAAGGCCATCTTCGAACAGCGCCCGACATGAAGTTGGCCCTGAAGCGCGGATCGCCAAGCCATCTGCAAACCAATGTGTCCTTTCACGCAAAATTGCGCGAGAGCGATCTTTCTACTGGCCAACTCGCCAGATCTTGTTTCTGGGTGTTTTCGAGTTCCAGCATTTGAAGTTCGGATGCCGCAGAGAATGCTGGGTTTCAGGATCTCCGGCTCCGCTAGTTGAGCTGATCCCCTAAGGAAAGCGGCGCCTCACCAGCAATTTCGGCGATGAAGCGTCCGGTCCGCTCGACGATCAGCTCCTTGTCGTTGTCCAGCGTCGCCACATGATAAGAGTTCTCCAGCCAAAGGAGCCGGACGTCGTGGGACCGGACGCTCCGCATGATCAGCGGCCCGTTGGCGGGCGGGAGGACATGGTCGTCGCGAGACTGGATTACCAAGGTCGGGCAGGTGATCTTCGACATCAGATTGCCCGTGACGCCCATCAAGGCATTTGCCTGGCCCACGCAGTGCACGGGGACCTCGGAATAGGCGAGTTCGATCACCCCCGGAGCCTTGATGTCGGACCCTATACCCTGGATGCGGTC
>JBDTLN010000109.1:0-6994 GCA_039934795.1 Bauldia sp.
CGTCGCGAAAGGCTGGAGGTTAGCCGATCTGTCGGCCGCTTTCACAGCCGGCAAGCACGGCTGTTTAGCGACAAGCGTCGGCGGTCGTCCTCAGCGATAGTCCGGCAGCGCCGCGTCATTGGCGAGGTTGGAGAACCTCGTCAGCGAGTCCTCGAACTGGAGCTTCACGGTTCCGGTCGGTCCATGGCGCTGCTTGCCGATGATCACTTCGGCGCGGCCGTGGACCTCGTTCATCTGGTCGATCCACTGCTGGTGCTCCAGCGTGCCCGGCTTCGGCTCCTTGTTCTTGACGTAGTACTCCTCGCGGAAGACGAACATCACTACGTCGGCGTCCTGCTCGATCGAGCCCGACTCGCGAAGGTCGGAAAGCTGCGGCCGCTTGTCGTCGCGGCTTTCGACCTGGCGGGAGAGCTGGGAGAGGGCGAGGATCGGCACCGCCAGCTCCTTGGCCAGCGCCTTCAGGTTGGTCGTGATCTCGGTGATTTCCTGCACCCGGTTCTCCGATGAGCGGCGCGAGGAGCCCTGGAGAAGCTGGAGGTAGTCGACCACGAGAATGTCGAGACCGCGCTGCCGCTTCAGCCGCCGCGCCCGCGCCGCAAGCTGGCTGATTCCGAGGCCGCCGGTCTGGTCGACATAGAGCGGCACCCGCTGCATCTCACGCGCCGCCGCCACGATGCGGGAGAACTGGTCTTCGCTGATCTTGCCCCGCCGGATGTCGGACGACGGCACTTCCGACTGCTCGGCGACGATACGCGTGGCGAGCTGTTCGGACGACATTTCCAGCGAGAAGAACCCGACGATGCCGCCATTGACGGTTTTCATCGAACCGTCCGGCTGGACTTCGCCCCGCCACGCCTTGGCGATATTGAAGGCGATGTTGGTGGCGAGCGCCGTTTTCCCCATCGCCGGGCGCCCGGCAAGGATGACGAGGTCCGACGGCTGCAGACCGCCCATCAGCCGGTCGAGGTCGTCGAGGCCGGTGGCGAGCCCGGAGAGATGGCCGTCCCGCTTGTAGGCGGCACTCGCCATGTCGATGGCGGTGAGGAGCGCCGTCTCGAAGGCGAGGAATCCGCCGTCGTAATGGCCCTTCTCGGCGAGGTCGAAGAGCCGTCGTTCGGACTCCTCGATCTGTGCCTTCGGCGTCTGCTCGACGGTCGCGTCGTAGGCGACGTTGACCATGTCCTCGCCGATGCCGATCAGAGCCCGGCGCAGCGCCAGGTCGTAGATGGCGCGCCCATAGTCCTCGGCGTTGATGATCGTCGTCGCTTCGGCGGCGAGACGGGCGAGATACTGGGCGAGATTGATATCGCCGATCTGCACTTCCGCCGGCAGGAAGGTCTTCAGCGTAACCGGCGTCGCCACCTTGTTGGCGCGGATGATGTCGGCGGCGATCTCGTAGATGCGCCGGTGCACCGGTTCGTGGAAATGCACCGGCTCGAGAAAATCGGAGACGCGGAAGAAGGCCTCGTTGTTGACGAGGATGGCGCCGAGCAGCGCCTGCTCCGCCTCGATATTGTGGGGCGCCGTGCGATAGGTCTCGCCTTGATCGGGAACCGCGCGCGCCGCGAATGCCATTTCGAAACTGCCCTTCCTTGCCGCTGGTGACGCGCCAACTCTTTCCGCGAATCTCGGTGTCGCCGAGAGCGCGCAACTACACGGAACTTTTGGAAAACTCTACGGCGACCGCTCGCGCCGGCAACAGGGCCGGGCGGATCGACCGAACACGTCCCGTTCATACGCCGCCGGGACGACAGCGGGAAGCGGTCGATTTCGATGAGCCCACTTTCCACAGACCACGGCAGGTACCGGAAACGACCCTTGCTCCCACGCGACGCTCGTATAAGGCACCCGATCTGAGTCGATTCGGTGGGCGGGAATCCTCGAAAACCTACCGGATCAGCTCCAGCCGTTTCTTCTGCGGCGGCAGTGTCTGGGGCCGATACATGTACTCCCGCGTCACCGGCACGGCGTCGATCTTCTTCGAGAGCTGCATCTGGAAGAGGACGAGATCACCGACACGAAAGGCCGCTTCGCAAAGCTGGAGATAGAACTCCCACATCCGGCAGAACCGCTCGTCGTAGAGGGCGGCCGCCTCGGCGCGCCGCGCCTGGAAACGCTGGTACCAGGCGGCGAGCGTCTCGGCGTAGTGCAGGCGCCAGATTTCGAGATCGGTCATCCAGAATCCGGCGCGCGCGATCGGCGGCCCGAGTTCGCCGATGGTCGGCAGGTAGGCGCCGGGGAAGATGTATTTCCGCATCCACGGATTGATTGGGCCGGGCAATCCGCGGTCGCCGATGGTGTGAATGAGGGCGATGCCGTCATCGCTCAGGAGCCTCGCGACCGCGTCGAAGAATTCGGGATAGGACTTCAGCCCGACATGCTCGAACATGCCGACCGAGACGATGCGGTCGAAGGGGCCCTTCGTCGCCCGGTAGTCCTCAAGCAGAAACCGGACGCGCCCGTCGAGGCCTTGCTCTTTGGCGCGCCGGTTCGAGACCGTGAATTGCTCGTCCGACAGGGTGACGCCGGTGACGTCGATTCTCTTGTCGAGGCCGGCGAGATAGAGCCCGAGCCCGCCCCACCCGGAGCCGATGTCGAGCACCCGCATCCCCGGCTCGATGCGGAGCTTGGCCGCGATATGCCGCTTCTTGGCCAGTTGCGCCGCGTCGAGATCGGTATTGCCCGGCTCGAAATACGCGCAGGAATATTGCCGGTCCTCGTCGAGGAAGAGGGAATATAGGCGCCCGTCGAGGTCGTAATGGCTGTGGACGTTCCGCCGCGAACGGAGGGGATTGTTGAAGGGCGCGATAACCCTGGTAGCGCCGCGCAGCCGCCGAATTGCCTCCATCCAGCCCGTCTTCTGAAGCTCCCGATAGTTGACGAGAAGAAGGGTGACGAGGTCGTGGATCGTGCCGGCTTCGATGACGAGGCCGCCATCCATATACGCCTCGCCCAGCCCCAGGGCCGGGTTAAGCACGACCTGGCGCTCGGCCGCCGGCGACGTGAAGCGGATACGGACGCGATTTCCGGTGCCGTCGCCGACGACGATCGTCTCGCCGGCGGCATCAACCGCCTCCAGCGCACCGCGCCGGATGAACCTCTGGAAAAGGCTGCGATAGAGGGCGTTCATGGCAGCGACGGGATCCCGGCCGTCATTCAAACCGGCGGACAGCTATCCGCCGGCCAAAACTAGACCGGAATTCCCCGACGCCTCAAGTGCTTCGCGGGCGGGGGCTTATTCCGGCGCCGTCTCGGCCTCGGTCTCTTCCTCGGCAGGCGCCTCTTCGGCTTCGGGCTCGGGCTCGTCGCCGCCAATCGTCACGACGGTCAGGTCCTCGCCCTTGGCCTGGCGCTTCGCCTCGTCCTCGCTGCGGGCGACGTTGACCGTTATCGAGGCTTCCACTTCCGGGTGGACCGCGACGGCAACTGTGTGGAGGCCGATCTTCTTGATCGGCTGGTTGAGGACGACCTGGCCGCGACCGACGCCGAAGCCGCCGGCCTCCATCGCGTCCGCCAGGTCGCGGGTCGACACCGAACCATAGAGCTGCCCCGTCTCGCCCGCCTGCCGGATGACGGTGAACGACTGGCCGTTGAGCTTGGCTGCGACGCCCTCCGCTTCCTGCTTCCGCTCGAGGTTCCGGGCTTCCAGATGGACGCGTTGCGTCTCGAACTGCTTGCGGTTGGATTCGGTCGCGCGCAGCGCCTTGCCCTGTTTCAGCAGGAAATTGCGGGCGTAGCCGTCGCGCACGCGCACGACTTCGCCCATCTGGCCGAGCTTGGCGACGCGTTCGAGGAGGATGATTTCCATAACACTTATCTCCGTTCGTTGATCAGGTGGCGGATGGTGGCGCCGCGCCAAAGCGGCGGGCGCGCAGGTGAAAGGCGCTCTCGGCGATACCGAGAAGCGCAAAGAGAAGGATCGGAAAACCGAAGACGAAAAGCAGCGCATAGGCGCCGAAGAGGACAAAACTGCGCGCCGCATTGCCGAGCGTCAGCGCATGGAGAACGGCGAGGCCGACCATCGCCACGGCGCAGCCGAGAGCCCCGGCGAATACCCGCGCCACCTCGCCCGCCGTGCCCGGCAGGAACGCCACCAGCGCGGCGACGCCGAAGCCGACGATCGCCTCCCGTGGCAGCGACAATGTCCAGATGCGATCCCTCGGCCGCGTCGCCCGGCCCGACATGCGCGCGATCACGGCGCCGAGCCACAGGTCGAAGACGAGGACGGTGACGACGAGGATCGCCACCGTCACCGGCATTGCGGCGATGTTGAAGCGGACAAACGCCTCAAGCTGCTCGCGGCCCGGTGGCGTACCGGTGCCGGAATCGGCCAGCCAGCCGGAAAGGCCCTCCACCATCTGGGTCGCCAGCCGCGCCGGGTCGAACCCGACGACAAAGCCGGTGACCACGATCCCGGCAGCGGCCGCCAGCACGAGATGCAGAAGGAGCCGCCCCACCGGGTACCACTCGCGCGGGCTCGCCGGATCCGCCGCGTCGAGCGGCCGCGACAACGCTGCGAAGCGGATCGTCCAGAGGAGCGGCAGGCAGAAGACAAGGACGAAGATGGCCGCCGCGCTGGGCGAGAAGATGAGCAGCACGATCCCGGCGCCGACCACCGCCGCGACGATGCCCGCGGTCAGCGTCCAGCCGATACCGGCGATGGCGATGGGAAGCCCGGTCAGCGCGAAGAGCGGAAAGGCGACGCCGGAGCCGCTGAGCGGCGCCGCGAAGAGAAGCGCCGCGGCGAGGCCCGCACCGATGCCGATGAGCACCAATTGCAACACGCTGTCCCGCCTTTCGGACGGTTAGAGGCAGGTCGCGGGAAAATCCGGCCATGCCCCAACTCAGGAATCGGCAGTCGGTCTTCGGCAGTCGGTCTGAACTTGTGCCGACTGCCGATTGCCTGCTGCCGACTGCCTACTTGATCACGTAGGGCAGGAGCCCCAGGAACCGCGCCCGCTTGATCGCCTGGGCGAGTTCGCGCTGCTTGCCGGCCGAGACGGCCGTGATGCGCGACGGAACGATCTTGCCGCGCTCCGAGATGTAGCGCTGCAGAAGGCGGACGTCCTTGTAGTCGATCTTCGGGGCGTTGGCGCCGGAGAACGGGCAGGTCTTGCGACGGCGGAAGAAGGGCCGGCGCGCCGGTGTGCCGAGGTCAGCCATCAGACGTCTCCTCCCTCGCTGTCGCCGCCGCCGTCGTCGTCACGCCGCGGACGGTCGCCGCGCGGCGGACGGTCGCCGAAATCGCCACGCGGCCGGTCGCCGAAATCGCGCCGCGGTCCGCGATCGCCGAAGCGGCCCGGGCCCCGCCCGTCGCGGTCGCCACGGTCGTCGCGATCGCGCTTCTGCATCATCGCCGAGGGACCTTCCTCGAGCGCTTCGACGCGGATGGTGAGGATGCGGAGCACATCTTCGTTGATGCGCTGCTGGCGCTCCATCTCGGCAACCGCCGCCGGCGGGGCGTCGATGTTCAGCAGCGTGAAATGTGCCTTGCGGTTCTTGCGAATGCGGAAGGTGAGGGACTTGATGCCCCAGGGCTCGACCTTGGCGACCTTGCCGCCATTCTGCTCGATGATCCCTTTGAACTGCTCGGTCAGGGCTTCCACCTGCTGGCTCGACACATCCTGTCGGGCCATGAATATGTGCTCGTATAGAGGCATATCTTGCCTTTCCTCATGTTGACCGGCGCTAAGCCTCACCGAAGCCTTCTGAAGAAAGGCTTGTCGGATGGAACTTCGAGAGCGGGAACAGGGGGAAGACGGATCGCTGCCGATCCTCATGGGGAAACCCCACGCTTCCCTTGAGCCCCCGGCCGGGGTCCCTACGGGACGGCGGGGTTTATAGGCGAAATCGCGGGGATTGCAAGTCAAAGAGGCGCATCCCGGCGCGAGGGGTTGGGTGTTACCTTCGCGGCATGTGCACCTTATGTCCGCCCGCACCGAGTCGCCGTGCCTTTCTTGCCGGCCTCGGCGCTACGGCGCTCGGTGCCCCGGCGGCCCTGGCCGCCTCTCCAGCTGCTTGCTGGAGCCCGGCCGAACTGGCGGCAAAGGCCGGCGAGGGCACCCGGCGCCATCACGGTCCCGCTGACACCTTCGCCATGCCCGCGCCGGCGGAACCCGCGGCCCCAATCACCGGCGTCCGGGCCGGCGTCATCCGCCGTATCGATCTTCCCGCGGGCGACAAACGCATCGCGCTCACCTTCGACCTTTGTCAGACCCGCGGCGCCGTCGCCGGTTATGACGGAGCGATCATCGATATCCTGCGCGCCGCGTCCGTTCGGGCGACGTTCTTTCCCGCGGGCCGTTGGCTGGAGACGCATCGCACGCGTGCGGGGCAGCTCGCTGCCGATCCGCTCTTCCTTCTCGCCAATCACAGCTTCTCGCATCCGGACCTGCACTTTGCATCGGCGGCCGCCGTCCGGCAGGAAATCCTCCTCACCGAGGCCGCTCTGGCGGCAACCCGTGTTGCCGCCAATGCGGCGTGCGACGAGGCAGCCGGGGCGCCGCCCGTCCGCCTCTTCCGCTTTCCCTATGGTTCCTGCGCGCCCGAAGGCGCCGCCGCCGCCAACGCTGCCGGCTCGGTCATCATCCAGTGGGACGTCGTCTCGGGCGACCCCGACGGCACCAGCGCGCGGGTCATCGAGCGCAATGTCCTGTCGGCGGTGCGGCCCGGGTCGATCGTCGTCATGCACGCCAACGGGCGCGGCACCCACACGGCCGAAGCCCTGCGCACGATCATCCCGAAGCTGCGCGGCGAAGGCTTCAGTTTCGCGACGGTCGCCGAGCTTCTTGCCGCCGGGCGGCCGGTCACCAACCAAGCCTGTTACATCAATCATCCCGGCGACACCGTGCGTTACGATTCGCCGAAGCGCCGCATGGCCTCGGCTTCGCACGCTCGCTGAAGCGGGCGTGTGCTTGACACGTAAGGGTCGAGAGGTTCAAACGCGCGCCAAAAGAAGAACGGGCAGCGACTAAAATGACCACGGCATTCACCT
>JBDTLN010000110.1:0-6986 GCA_039934795.1 Bauldia sp.
CTTCGCCATCCGCGAAGGCGGCCGGACCGTCGGTTCGGGCGTCGTCGCCTCGATCATCAAGTAAGCCGGCTGACGACAGAGGACAGGAAAAGGAGAGCAGGGCAGGCGAGTGCGAGTTAAGGCCAGTAACGTTTGCTGTCCTCCGCCATCTGTCCTCTGAGCACCATGAACGGTCAGAATATCCGCATCCGTCTCAAGGCATTCGACCATCGTATTCTCGATGCGTCGACCCGTGAGATCGTCAATACCGCCAAGCGGACCGGCGCGCGCGTGCGTGGGCCGGTGCCGCTGCCGACGCGGATCGAGAAGTTCACGGTCAATCGCTCGCCCCACGTCGACAAGAAGAGCCGCGAACAGTTCGAGACGCGGACCCACAAGCGGCTCCTCGATATCGTCGATCCGACTCCGCAGACGGTGGACGCGCTGATGAAGCTCGATCTCGCCGCCGGCGTTGACGTCGAGATCAAGCTCTAAAGCGCGCCAGGAAGGCAAAACGAGCCATGCGCTCAGGTGTCATTGCACAGAAGGTCGGCATGACCCGCATCTTCACGGATGCTGGGGAGCAGGTGGGTGTCACCGTGCTCAAGGTCGACAACTGCCAGGTCGTGGCCCAACGTACCGAAGAGAAGAACGGCTATACCGCCGTCCAGCTCGGCGTCGGCCTCGCCAAGGTCAAGAACACGCCGAAGGCGCTGCGCGGCCATTTCGCCAAGGCCTCGGTCGAGCCGAAACGGAAGGTCGTGGAGTTTCGCGTCAGCCCCGACAATCTCATCGACATCGGGGCGGAGATCACCGCGGACCACTTTATCGTCGGCCAGTTTGTCGACGTAACCGGGACGTCCAAGGGCAAGGGATTCCAGGGTGTGATGAAGCGGTACAATTTCCGCGGCGGCCGCGCCACGCACGGCAACTCGGTGTCGCATCGTACGCACGGTTCGACCGGCCAGCGCCAGGATCCCGGCAAGGTCTTCAAGGGCAAGAAGATGGCCGGCCATATGGGCGACGAGCGGGTGACTTCGCAGAACCTCAAGATCGTGAAGACTGACGCCGCGCGTGGACTGATCATGGTCGAGGGTGCAGTGCCAGGCGCCAAGGGCGGGTTCATCCTTGTCCGCGATGCGGTCAAGCGGAAGCTGCCGGAAGGCGTGCCGATGCCGGCCGCTATCCGCCAGAGTGCAAGCGCCGCTCCGGCGCCTGCGGCGGAAGCCAAGGGGGCCGAGTGATGGATCGCAAAGTTACCAGCCTCGACGGCAAGGACGCCGGTTCGATCGCGCTGCCCGAGGACATCTTCGGCCTGGAGCCGCGCGCCGACATCATCCAGCGCATGGTCCGCTACCAGCTTTCCAAACGGCAGGCGGGCACGCACAAGACCAAGATGCGCGGCGAGATCTCCGCGACCACCAAGAAGATGTACAAGCAGAAGGGCACCGGCGGCGCCCGTCATGGCGCCAAGACCGCGCCGCAGTTCCGCGGCGGCGGCAAGGCGTTCGGTCCGGTCGTGCGCAGCCATGCCCACGATCTGCCGAAAAAGGTACGTGCGCTTGCTCTGAAGCATGCGCTCTCGGACAAAGCCAAGAGCGACAAGATCATCGTCATCGCCGACACCAAGCTGAAGGAGCCGAAGACCAAGGCTCTGGCCCAGCAGTTCGACAAGCTCGGCTTCGTCAACGCGCTGATCATCGACGGCGCGACGGTCGAGGCAAACTTCGCCATGGCAGCCCGCAACATCCCGAGCGTGGATGTGCTGCCGGTTCAGGGCATCAACGTCTACGACATCATGCGGCGCGACACGCTGGTGCTGACCAAGGCGGCCGTGGAAGCCCTTACGGAGCGGTTCAAATGATCGCCCTTACGCACTACGAGATCATTCGCAGCCCGGTCATCACCGAGAAGTCGACGGCCGCTTCGGAGCAAAACAAGGTGATCTTCAACGTCGCCAAGACCGCCACCAAGGGCGAGATCAAGGCGGCGGTCGAGGCCTTGTTCAAGGTCAGGGTGAAGGCAGTCAATACGCTCGTTCGCAAGGGCAAGACCAAGCGCTTCCGGGGCATTCCCGGCAAGCAGAGCGACCAGAAGCGCGCGATCGTCACCCTCGAAGAGGGCCAATCGATCGACGTGACGACCGGCCTTTGAGTAATCGTGAGCTAGAACAATGGCACTGAAAACATTCAAGCCGACGACCCCGGGCCAGCGCCAGCTGGTCCTTGTCGATCGCTCCGATCTCTACAAGGGCAAGCCTGTGAAGGGCCTGGTCGAGGGCAAACACTCGACCGGCGGGCGCAACAACCATGGCCGCATCACCGTGCGCTGGCGCGGCGGCGGCCACAAGCGAGCCTATCGCCTGGTCGACTTCAAGCGCCGCAAGCTCGATGTGCCGGCGACCGTCGAGCGTATCGAGTACGATCCCAACCGCACTGCCTTCATTGCCCTCATCAAGTATGCCGACGGCGAGTTGAGCTACATCCTCGCTCCGCAGCGCCTGGCGGTCGGCGACTCCGTGGTTTCCTCGAAGCAGGCCGACGTGAAGCCCGGCAACGCCATGCCGCTGATCGCCATGCCGGTCGGCACGATCGTCCACAATGTTGAGATGAAGCCCGGCGCCGGGGGCCAGATCGCCCGCTCGGCCGGCACTTACGCGCAATATGTCGGGCGCGACCAGGGCTATGCGATCCTTCGCCTCAATTCCGGCGAGCAGCGGCTGGTTCACCAGAATTGCTTCGCCACGATCGGTGCGGTGTCGAACCCGGATCACGGCAACATCTCGATCGGCAAGGCGGGACGTAACCGCTGGCTCGGCAAGAAGCCGAGCGTCCGCGGTGTCGCGATGAACCCGGTAGATCATCCGCTCGGCGGCGGCGAAGGCCGCACCTCTGGCGGCCGGCATCCGGTCACGCCGTGGGGCAAGCCGACCAAGGGCAAGAAGACCCGCAATTCGAAGCGGACAGACAGATTCATCGTGCGCAGCCGTCATCTGCGCAAGGGCAGCTAGTCGGAGAATCAGAGAGTGGCTCGTTCAGTCTGGAAAGGCCCGTTCGTCGACGGCTTCGTCCTGCGCAAGGCCGACAAGGCCCGCCTCGGCGGGCGCAACGACATCATCAAGATCTGGAGCCGCCGCTCGACGATCCTGCCGCAATTCGTCGGCCTGACCTTCGGCGTTTACAACGGCACCAAGCATATCCCGGTGCTGGTGAGCGAGGACATGGTCGGTCACAAGTTCGGCGAGTTCTCGCCGACGCGGACCTATCACGGCCACAACACCGGCGACAAAAAGGCCAAAAGAACATGAGCAAACCCAAGCGCGAGCGGGTGCTCAAGAGCAATGAGGCGAAGGCGCGGACTTCGATGATCCGGTCGTCGCAGCAGAAGCTCAATCTCGTTGCCCAGCTTATTCGCGGCAAGAAGGTTGCGGCGGCGCTCGCCGATCTCACCTTCAGCCGCAAGAAGGCGGCGCGCGACGTCAAGAAGACGCTCGAGTCTGCGGTCGCCAACGCCGAGAACAATCACGAGCTCGACGTCGACTCGCTGGTCGTTGCCGAGGCGCATGTCGGCGCCGCATTGAAACTGAAGCGCTGGACGCCTCGGGCGCGTGGCCGGGTTGGCCGTATCGAGAAGCAGTTCTCGCACCTGACCATTGTGGTTCGCGAAGTCGAGGAGCAGACCTGATGGGTCAGAAAGTCAATCCGAACGGTCTTCGGCTCGGCATCAACCGAACCTGGGATTCGCGCTGGTTCGCCAACAAGGGCGAATACGGCAGGCTTCTCCACGAGGACATCAAGATCCGCTCCTCACTGATGGAAGACCTGAAGCAGGCTGCGGTGTCGAAGATCGTCATTGAGCGCCCGCACAAGAAGTGCCGTGTCACGATCCATTCGGCCCGCCCCGGCATCGTTATCGGCAAGAAGGGCGCCGACATCGAGAAGCTGCGCAAGAAGGTCGCCTCGATGACCGACTCGGAAGTCCATCTCAACATCGTTGAGGTGCGCAAGCCCGAGATCGACGCCAATCTGGTAGCCGCCTCCATCGCCCAACAGCTTGAGCGCCGCGTCGCCTTCCGGCGCGCGATGAAGCGCGCGGTGCAGTCGGCGATGCGTCTTGGCGCCGAGGGTATCCGTATCACTTGCGGCGGCCGCCTCGGCGGCGCCGAGATCGCGCGCACCGAGTGGTACCGCGAGGGACGCGTGCCGCTGCATACGCTGCGCGCCGACATCGATTACGGCACCGCGACCGCCAACACCGCTTACGGCACCTGCGGCATCAAGGTCTGGATCTTCAAGGGCGAGATCATGGAGCACGATCCCATGGCCTCCGAGCGGCGCCAGACGGAAGGTGCCGACCAGGGCAGCACCGGCCGCCGCCGTGAGCCGGCGGCTGCGTAGGGCTGAAAGACAAAGATCATGCTGCAACCGAAACGCACCACTTACCGCAAGCAGTTCAAGGGTCGAATCCACGGCCAGGCGACCTCTGCCGCGACCCTGACCTTCGGCTCGTACGGGCTGAAGGCGCTGGAGCCGGAGCGCGTCACCGCCCGCCAGATCGAGGCGGCGCGGCGCGCCATCACGCGGCACATGAAGCGCGCCGGCCGTGTCTGGATCCGTGTGTTCCCGGACGTACCGGTGTCGAAGAAGCCGACCGAGGTGCGCATGGGCAAGGGCAAGGGCACGCCTGAGTTCTGGGCCGCCCGGGTCAAGCCGGGCCGTATCATGTTTGAGATCGACGGCGTGCCGGTCGAACTCGCCCGCGAGGCGCTTCGCCTCGGTGCGGCGAAGCTGCCAATCCGCACGCGCTTCATCCAGCGCGTAGCGGACTGAGGGAGACGACGATGAAAGCCTCCGACGCGCGCCACATGTCTGTCGACCAGCTCGGCGACGCCCTGGACAAGCTCCGCAAGGAGCAGTTCAACCTTCGCTTCCAGCGAGCCAGCGGACAGCTCGCCAATACCGCCCGCGTGCGCCATGTGCGCCGCGATATCGCCCGCATTTCGACGATCGCCGCGCAGAAGCGTGCGGCCGAGAAGGCTTGAGAGAACACATGCCGAAACGCATCCTGCAGGGCACGGTCGTCAGCGACAAGAACGAGAAAACGGTGGTGGTGCGCGTCGAGCGGCGCTTTACCCATCCAGTGCTGAAGAAGACGATCCGCCGCTCCAAGAAGTATCACGCCCATGACGAGGGCAACGTCCACAAGGTCGGCGACGTCGTCTCCATCGAGGAGACCAAGCCGATCTCGAAAAACAAGCGCTGGGTCGTCGTCGAGACGGCGGCGCAGGCCAAGTAGGCGCGCGGGCCACTAGCGGCGCAACCGGATAGAGAAGAGCAGACTGTCATGATCCAGATGCAAACCAACCTCGACGTGGCCGACAATTCCGGCGCGCGCCGCGTCATGTGCATCAAGGTGCTCGGGGGTTCGAAGCGCAAATATGCTTCGGTGGGCGACGTTATCGTCGTGTCGATCAAGGAGGCCATTCCGCGCGGCCGCGTCAAGAAGGGCGACGTGATGAAGGCCGTAGTGGTGCGCACCGCCAAGGATATCCGCCGGGCGGACGGCAGCGTCATCCGCTTCGACCGCAATGCGGCGGTGCTGATCAATAACCAGGCGGAGCCGGTGGGCACCCGTATTTTCGGACCGGTGCCGAGAGAGCTGCGCGCCAAGAACCAGATGAAGATCATCTCGCTCGCCCCGGAGGTGCTGTGATGGCGGTCAAGTTCAAGATCCGCAAGGGCGACAAGGTCGTCGTGATCACCGGCAAGGACAGAGGCAAGACCGGCGAGGTGATCCGCGTGATCCCCGACGAGAGCCGGGCGGTGGTGCGCGGCGTCAACATTGCGCGGCGCCATCAACGGCAGACGCCGAGCGCCCAGGGCGGCATCGTCACCAAGGAAATGCCGATTCACATTTCGAACATTGCGATTGCCGATTCCGACAACAAGGCGACCCGCATCGGGTTCCGCTTTGCCAAGGACGGCAAGAAGGTGCGCTTCAACAAGCGCACGGGAGAGACGATCGATGGCTGACGCGTCCTACGAGCCGCGGCTGAAGAAGTTCTACCGCGAGACGGTGCGGCCGGAACTGGTGAAACAGTTCGGCTACGCGAACGAAATGGAAGTACCGCGCGTCGACAAGATCGTCCTCAACATGGGCGTTGGCGAGGCGGTGAACGATTCCAAGAAGGTGACCTCGGCGCTTGGCGATCTCGCCAGGATCGCAGGCCAGAAGCCAGCGGTGACGAAGTCGCGGATGTCGATCGCCACTTTCAAGCTACGTGAAAACATGGCGATCGGCGGCAAGGTAACCTTGCGCCGGACGCGGATGTACGAGTTCATCGACCGGCTGGTGACGGTGGCGTTGCCGCGGGTCCGCGACTTCCGCGGCCTCAATCCCAAGAGCTTCGACGGGCGCGGCAATTTCGCGCTCGGGATCAAGGAGCACATCGTGTTCCCTGAGATCAATTACGACGACGTCGACGAGGTATGGGGCATGGACGTGATCGTCTGCACCACGGCACGGACCGACGACGAAGCGCGGGCCCTGCTGAAGGCCCTCAATTTCCCCTTCCGGCAATAGCCGGGGGACAAAGGACGCTATCGATGGCCAAGAAAAGCTCAATCGAGAAGAACAACCGGCGGCGCAAGATGGTTGCCCGCTTCGCTACCAAGCGCGCCGAACTCAGCGCCAGGGCGAAGGACCAGAGCATCACCCTGGAGGAGCGCTTCCAGGCGCGACTCAAGCTCGCCGAATTGCCGCGCAACTCTTCGAAAGTGCGAATCCGCAACCGTTGTGAGATCACCGGCCGGCCGCGCGCCTACAATCGCAAGCTCAAGGTCTCGCGTATCGCGCTGCGCGACCTCGGGCATGCCGGGCTGATCCCCGGCCTCGTCAAGTCGAGCTGGTAAGGGACGACACTGATGACGATGACCGATCCTCTCGGCGATATGCTGACGCGCATCCGCAACGCGCAGATGCGGAAGAAGTCCAAGGTCTCGACGCCG
>JBDTLN010000111.1:0-6975 GCA_039934795.1 Bauldia sp.
GCTGTTGATGATGATGTCGGCGCCAAGCTCGATCAGCTTGCGGACATATCCCGGGAAGACCAGGTCGTAGCAGATGGTGAGGCCGAGGCGGCCGATCGAGGTGTCGACGACCATTGGTTCGTCGCCGGCGGTGTACATGGTTCGCTCGACGGCGAAGAGATGCGCCTTGTGATAGGTGGCAAGAAGCTTGCCCTGCGGCGAGAACACTTTCTGGGAATTGCGGAAGACGCCTTTCTCCTCAGTGAACAGGCCGCAGACGAGGTTGATGCTGTTCCGGCGCGCGATATCGCCGAGCCTAGCGGCGACCGGACCGTCCGGCCCGTCGGCGAGGCTGTTGATCTTGTCGCCGATGAAATAGCCGGTGGTGGCGCACTCCGGAAAGATGACCAGTTCGGCGCCGAGCCTTTTGGCGAGAGCAGTGAAGTCGCCGATCTTGTTGAGATTCGGCTCGCTTTCGCCGACCACGCAATCCATCTGCGCGACCGCGATCGTGAATTTTAGTTTGCCCATTTGTCCCTGCCGGCCGCCGGTTTTCGATCAACCGCCGCATGTAACCATCTAGTTATTACGGCGGCAAGGTCCGCGCCAGGGCGCGGACCTTCGCGTCACAGCTGGTATGGGCGACCGGCGCGCCTCACTTGCTTCCGTCGAAAAAGGTCCAGGGCTGATGCGGCCGGCTCTGCAGGTAGCCCGCCTGCCAGTTCCATTGCGGATGGATGCGCAGGAACTCGTCGGCGTCGAAGGCAAGGCCGTCGGCGCGCCCGAAGATGCCCCACATGCTCATCGACTTCGCCGCATCGGCCGTCGTGATCTTCCCGTCGACCGAGCCCGCCGGATAGTACGGCACGTTCCACACCGCATTCGGATCGCTGACGAAGGGCTGCGGGTCGGTGTCGTAGTGCGACGAGATGGTACGAGACGAAGGCTCGATGCGCATCAGATAGACGTCGAAGGTGTCGCCGAGAATCTTCTGCCCGGTGACGGCATCGATCTTGCCCTCGTACTGCGTCAGCAGTTGCGGCCAGCGCATGCGCCGCGCGCCGGTCTGCTGGCGGATGTCGTTGTAGCCGACGTCGGAGGATTCGAGGTTGCGGATGCGCGGGTCTTCCGGCGCATTGTCGCCGAAGAACCAGCCGGACTTCTTCTTCTGGAAATTCTGGTAGATCAGGCCCTGCTCGTACTTGGCGATCTCGTTGGTCTTGATATCGCCGATCAGCCAGGAATTGGCGTAGCCGCCATTGTTCTTGGCATCCATCAGCTTGACCCACTCGTCGATGCTGGTCGCGTATTGCGAGGCGTTGCGGGCCCGGACGTATTCGGGGACCTTGGTCGTATCGTAGCCGACGAAGCCGACGATGGTTGTCTCGACGACGACCATGCCGCCGCCGGTCACCCAGAAATCGGTCATCGACGCGATCCAGCCCGGCGTCGTCTGCATCACCATGCGCTGGCCCTTGGCCGGCGTGATGTCGAGGATGATGTTGAAGTACTGGCCGTTCCAGAACTCGGTAAACGACTCGTGGCCGATGACGATCTTGCCGTCGGTGGTGGCATCGCCGGTAGCGATGAACGCGCTGCAGTGGCTCTTCGCCTTGCTCATGCCGACGGCGCCGGGGGCGGCGCCCTTGTATTGCGAGGCGACCGTCGGCCACCAGTAGCCGGTGATCTCCATATAGGCGTTCCAGCCGATGATCTGGTCGAGGGTCGTCGGCACGCCCGCCTTGGTGAGGCCGGCGGCGACGCCGCTCATCTCGTCGAGCTGCTCCTTGGGGATCAACGGCTTGTGCATGGCGGCCGCCTTCTCGACAAAGAAGTCGAGGCCGAGGCCCGTGGTCTGCAGCGTCATCGCATCATAGACGCGCCAGGCATCGGCGTATTCCCTGGCGACCAGGTAGCCGTGCTGGAAGCCGCGCTCGAAGGGCTCGCCGCCGACCTTGATGCGGATCCAGCCGTTTTCCTCGCTACGGCTGGCTTTGGCGACCCAGCCCTTCTCCTCGTCCGTCAGCGGTTCCGCCGCCCTTGCCGCGGCTCCGAAAAACGAGGCCGCCAAGATCGCGGCGAGCAGGGTGCGAACGAGCATGGCGTCAATTCCCTTCGGCGAGCGCCTGATGGCGCCGGCACAGTTGACCCGGAAGGTGTCAAGAAAATGTGACCGGTCCCGCTGGCATTTTCCGCAACCCAGTTGCGCGGATTGTCGCCGTCCGCGCCTTTGTTATAGTCGACTCCAAATAGCGCCCCTCCTCCCTCCCAAGGATCGACCATGTCCCAGCACACGCCTGCCATGAGCGAGCACGAATACCGCGAGAACAAGTTCTTCAGCATTTTCGGCTCGGTGCCGGAGCCGGCGTTCGACAGCGAGACCGAGCAGGTCGACGGCTGGGGCCGGCGCTGGGGCTGCACCAACGACATCGGCAAGCTGCGCGCCGTGCTGATGCACCGTCCCGGGCAAGAGCTATCCGTCGTCGAGAACAAGCCGATGCCCGAGATCGGCGGCTTCGGCGATCCTCAGAAGGGCTGGTACTGGATGGGCAGGACCATGCCGGACCTGCCCGCCATGCAGGCCGCCCACGACCAGCTCGCCGGCATCCTCAAGGCCGAAGGCGCCGAAATCGTCTATGTCGGCGAGGCGGCGCCGGGCCGCATGAAGCAGATCTACACGCGCGACAGCGTCATCGGCGTCAAGGGCGGCGCCATTGTCACGCGCATGGCGCGGCGCGTGCGGCGTGGCGAGGAACTGCCCGTCACCCGCGCCCTTGCCAAGGCCGGCTGTCCGATCCTCGGAACCCTCCACGGCAGCGCCGTTTTCGAGGGCGGCGGCTTCGCCATCATCGACGAGAAGACCGCCGTCTGCTCGGTCAGCGTCGCCTGCAATCCGGAGGGCGTGCGCCAGCTCGACCAGATCCTCCGCACCCTCGGCATCGAACTGGTGCCGGTGCAGATGCCCGGCTACCGCATCCATATCGACGGCTCCTTCGTGATGGTCGATGTCGATACCGCCATCGTCAACGTCAACGAGCTGCCCTATCCCTTCATCGAATACCTCAAGGCGCGGAAGATGAAGCTGATCGAGCTGCCGCCCGAGGACAACGGTTTCTCCCTCAATTGCCTCGCCGTCGCGCCCGGCCGCGTCATCATGCACACCTCGCGCTCGCCGCGACTGACCGACCGCCTCGACAAGGCCGGCATCACGGTTTTGGCGCTCGACTACGACTGCGTCGAACTGGGCGGCGGCGGCATCCACTGCTCGACCGGACCGCTCGCCCGCGATCCGGTGTGAGCCGGGCTCAGTAGGCGAGGGCGTGGAGGGCGCCAGCGAGCACCCTGATCCCGGCGACGATATCGGGGATGGAGGAGAATTCTTCCGGGGTGTGACTGCGCCCGTCCTTGCTGCGCACGAAAACCATCGCGACCCTCGCGATCTTCGCCATTTGCTGGGCGTCGTGCGCGGCGCCACTCGCCATCTTCATGTGCGGAATCCCCTGCCCGCTGGCCGATGCTTCGAGGGCGGCCAGTAGCCCGGGATCGCTGAGGCACGGTTCGTGATTGGTTGTGGCGGCAAAGCCGACATCAAGATTGCGCCGCTCGGCGATCGCCCGCATCGACTTCTCGTGGGTCGCGCACAGGCTATGGAACGCCGCCGGGTCGGGGTGACGCGCGTCGACGCTGAAGCGGACGCTTCCCGGGATGATTGCCGCCCCGTTCGGCTCGACAAAGGCGCGGCCGACCGTGGTGACGTAAGGCCGCCCAAGCCGGTGCGCCGTATCGATCACCGTCGAGACGATTTCGGCGAAGCCCGCCATCGGGTCGCGGCGCATGTCCATGGGGAACGCGCCGGCGTGGTTGGCGGTGCCGGTAAGCTCAACCGTGTAGTGGCGAAGCCCAGTGATGCCGGTGACCACCGCCACCGGCAGGTTCGCCTGCTCCAGAACCGGACCCTGCTCGATGTGCAGCTCGATGAAGTTGTCGAGGTCGGTTCGCACCGCCTCGCCGATCCGCTCCGGCGGCAGGCCGACCGAGCGCATGATTTCGGCCATCGACTCGCCGTCATAGCTCCGCATCGCCTCGGCCGTGCCCGGCGGTATGGTTCCGGTGATCCCCCGCGAGCCCCAGAAATTGGCGGTCGGGAAGCGGCTCCCCTCCTCCTCGCAGAGCGCCAACGCCTCGAGCGGCCGGAGCGGCGGGCCGAACTGTTCCTTCAGGGCCGCGATGGCGATCAGGCCGGCGAGGGCGCCAAGGGCGCCGTCATAGCGGCCACCGGGGCGCTGCGTGTCGATGTGCGAGCCGGATACGATGGCCTTTCCGCCGCCGGTGCCTTCAAGCCGGCCCCAGATATTGCCGACCGCGTCGCGCGTGACCTTCAAGCCGGCCTCGGCGCACCATTTTGCATAAAGGTCGGTTGCCGCCACCCACTCCGGCGAATAGACCGTCCGCCAGACTCCGGTGCCGCTGTGGGCGCCATGTTCGGCGAGCGCCATGATGCGCCGTTCGATAAGCTCGGGGTCGAGAACGATTTCGGTTGGCATCGGCGGTCTCACGGCATCCGAGGGAAGGCTAAAGGCGCAAGCTCTTCCGCGGTGCGCCCCGCCCAGTCGTTGCGCGGGATCGATTTCACGGCCCGCGCCTGCGCCTCCTCCAGCGCGGCGGCGGCGGCGGCGTAATCGATGGTCTTCACCGTTCCATTCTCCACGACCTGCACGCCATCGACGAACACGTCGCGCACGGCGCGGTCGGCGGCGGAATAGACCAGCGAGCGCACCGGGTCGCGGGCCGGCCGCATGGCCGGGTGGGTGCAGTCGACGAGGACGATATCGGCCTTGGCCCCGAGCGCGAGGCGCCCGATGTCGTCGCGCAGGTGGGCGCGGGCGCCGCCGATCGTCGCGGCGTTGAAGATGTCGGTCATGGTCGTGTCGCGCGGATTGCCGGCAACGACGCGGGCGAGATAGGCGGCAAGGCGCATTTCGTCGAGCATGTTGTGCGGGTAGACATCCGTGCCGATGCCCATGTTGACGCCGGCATCGAGGTAGCGGCCGAAATGATCGAGGGCGATGCCGCGCCGCGCGAACACCGTGGGGCAATGGGCGACCGTCGCGCCGGCGTCGGCGATACGCCGGAGGTCGTCGCCGGTCGACCAGTGCAGCCAGGAATGATGATCGAGAAAGATGCCGTGTCCGATGATCGTGCGCCGGCCGAGAATGCCGATCTTCTCCATCCACTCGACGGGCGTCATGCCGTGCCGGCGGGTCATTTCCTGAAACTCGGAGACCGATTGCGAGGCATGGGTCTGGAACGGGATGTCGCGCCGCTCGGCCTCGGCGAAGGCATCGCGGAACAGACCTTCGCTCGACGTATCGATCTGCGCGGGAATCATCATGGCCGACAGCCGGCCGCTCGGATGCGCCAGGGCCGCGTCGATGTCGGCGAGCGCCCGGTCAAAGGCCCGCCGCCCGGCCGCCTCGTCGAACTCGTACTCGACGAGATGGCCATTGCGCGTGAACCAGCGACCGGAACGAAACATCGGAGCCGCGACGATGCGGAGGCCCGACGCGGCGAGGATGTCGAGCCACCCGTCGGTCGGCACGGACAGGTCGCAAAGCGTGGTGACGCCCGACTGCAGGAGCTCGGCGAGGGCCACGCCATAGGCGGCGCGCACGCTATCGGCGTCGCGTTCCAGCACCGTCAGATATTCGTAGAGCGAGGTATTGTAGAGTTTCGGGCTGCCGACCTCGTCCCACAGCCCCTTGTTGAGCGGCTCCTCGGACGGATGGCAGTGGATGTCGACGAGGCCGGGCATGACGAGGAGACCGGCGCCGTCGATCTCGCGCGCGGCCTCGCCGGCGAATCCGCGGCCGACGAACGCAATGCCCTTCGCCGAGAACGCCACATCGGCGTCGTCGAGATAGGCATGAGTCCGGCTGCCGGCGTCCCAGGCGACCACCGTGCGCGCCCGGCGGATGACGGTCGTACCGGCCAACGCATCGCCGGCGCCTTGTCCCGCTGCAGCCTGCATGTCGTCCTCGACAGAATCCGCGCAACCCGAATTGACGGGCCAGCCAATATCATATCAGACTATAACTTTGGAGTAGACTCCAAGACGACGTTTGGAGCCAGGCTTGCCGATCATCCGGACGGAAGGGAATGAGCTCGCGACTCGGCCTCCATGCATCGGCGGCACTGTGGTTCGCCGTCGGACTGATGGTGCTCGCCAACATCCTGCTGCCGATGCAGGACGCGCTCGCCAAGGGGCTCATCTCCGACTTCCCGGTCTGGGAGGTGATGTTCGTGCGGAGCGTCACGGTGTTCGTGCTGACACTGGCGATCGGGCGCACGTGGCTGGTCGGGCGGATCGTCAAGACGCCCTTGAAGCGGTTCATGGCAATCCGCGCGCTGGTGATGCTCGCCGGATGGATAACGGCCTATACGGCCCTTCGCCACATCCCCCTCGGCCAGTCGATCACGCTCTACTTCGTCGCGCCGATTCTCGTTTCACTGGCCGCCGGACCGCTACTCGGCGAACGACCGCCGCTCCTGCAATGGATCGCGGTGATCGTCGGCTTCGCCGGCGTGGTGCTGGCGAGCGGCCTTGCCGGCTTCGAGATTTCGTGGCCGGTCGGCCTTGCGCTCTTCTCGGCCTGCCTCTGGGCGATTTCTCTTCTCATGCTGCGCAGCATGTCCAACGAGGAATCGAGCCTCGTCCAGGTCGCCTTTGCCAACGGCCTCTTCGTCGTCTTCACCGCCATTCCGCTCATCTTCAACGGCTCGTCGGCGACGGCAAACGACATTATGTGGATGATGCTGGTCAGCATAAGGCTCATCAAATGAAAACAGGTTATATTGACTCTAATAAAAAAGATTACAGTTATACATTAGATTTAGGTTGGGGAAATAATTTAGCTGGTTCTTGGAAAGATGATAAGTATGCCTTAGAAATTGTTTTTATGGACGTACTTATTGGCGCAGTTTCATTTGAATTTAAAG
>JBDTLN010000112.1:0-6949 GCA_039934795.1 Bauldia sp.
TTCTCGGTTGTCAGGCGTGCGAAGGCCCCGGTCGTCAGCGCCGCCGCGGCATCGTCGCGGACGGGCCAGTGGGAGACGAGGATGGCGCGGGCGCCGGCATAGAGGAAAGCACGGGCGAGGCCGGAGAGGCCCTCAGCGCCAGGCGTGCCATCACCCGCCGCGGTGTTGCAGGCCGACAGCACCACCCAGTCGGCGCCGAGTTTCAGCTGCGCCGCCTCGGAGGCGGTGAGCAGACCGTCGTCGATGTCGGTCGCCTCCTTTGGGGGCGTGAAGACAAGGGCTGGCTCGGAGAGGCCGGTCAGCTCGCCGGTGAGGAGACCATGCGTGGCGAAGGCAAGGATGCGGGCGTCGGAGAGCGCGGCGGTCTTGACCGCCGTCTCGGTCGCATTGTCGCCGAGGGCAAGGGCCTTGGCCGGATCGGCGCCGAGGGCCTCCGCCATGCGGCGGAGCTCGTTCTCCGTCGCCGGCAAGGGCTCGAGCTGACGCACGACATCAACGTCGGCGTAGCGGCCGCGGAAATACGTGCTGGCGGCGCGCACGCCGCGGCTTGCCACCTCGACGTCGCCGCTTCCGGCTTCGGACGCGCCGGCCCGGCCCAGGAGATGAGGGCTGCCGAAGCCGCGGAACGGTTCACTCGCCTCGGCTTTCTTCTGGAACAGCCGCAGGGCCTTGAGGCTGGATACGGCAGGCAGGGTCGTCAGCGCGTATTTCTTGATGAGCCAGGGCGTCGCGCGCAGGGCCTCCGGATCGGCGTCGTCGCCCTCCGGTGTGTCCGTGACCAGAACCGACAAAGGCAGGCTGGTGAAGGCGCCGTCCGCGACGATGAGGAGGCTGTTGGCGCCGTCCAGAACATCGGCAACCGGGGCGAGATAATTCACGTAGAGTTCGTGAGCCGTGGCGCGGTCGAATGGCGTGCCGCCTTCGGCGACAGCCTCGCCGAAGGCCGACTCGGTGGCGCGCGTGCTGCCCGAGGGATCGAGCGTGCTGCGCAGCTTCCTGACCGCTTCGCCGAGCGCCTCGGCACCGGTGCCGACGCGTGTCCAGCCAGCCTTGTCGGGGCTTATCGCCCAGACGTAGCTCTCCTCGACCGTGACAAGGAACAGCAGCAGCGCCTCGCCCGGCCTCAGCAGCTTCTGCACGTCGGGAATCGAAAGGGGCTTCGGGTTCGACAGTTCCGCATATTCCGGGAATTTCGCAGCGAGATCGGCATCGATGCCCGAGATTTTCGCGGCGATGTCGGCCAGTTCGGCGCGCAGCCTTGCGGAGAGCGCCGGCGCATCGCCGTCACCGCGGCCGAGGGCATCGAGAAGCTGCTTATCCTTGTTGCGCCACGCCTCGACCAGATCCTGGCGCTGGCGGACGATGCCGGAAAGGGCGCTGTCGCCGGCCGCGAAGCGCGCCCCCATCTGGGCCAGCGCCTGGCTTGCCGATGTGGTCAGGGCCCACTGGGCGGCCTGGAACGCTTCATCGCGAAGCGCAACAGGATCCTCGGCGGCCGGCGCCGGCAGGGCAAAGCCCAGCGCCAGGACCAATGCCACGACGGGGCGTCTCAGCAGATTCGTCAGCGTCATTCCCATTCCGGTCAGTTTCCCCCAACCGCCCCTCCGACGGCAACCGCGGCCCATGCATGGCGCGCCGTGAACAGAACCGCAAGGATCGCGGCGAGGCAAACCAGTGCGCCGGCGACTCCGTAGAGCGAGGGCTTGTGCATCAGGGGTTTTCGCCGGGCGCCCGGACGCGCCAGCGGAACTGCACCACGCCGGTCTCGCCAATGCCGCCGGTAACGCCGGAGCGCCTGGCGCCGGTGCCGAAGGCAGCGCCTTCGAGGAGATCGCGGAGAGGCGAAGCGCCGCCACCGCGATTTGCGACCTGGGTCGCCGCCGGCTGGGCAAGGTAGCGGAAATCCGCCGGGACCGCGTCGCGCCCCTCCTGGACGACCGCGAAGAAGAGAACGCGCTCGAGGCCGATGGGGAGCGGGCCCTTCTGCTTCCGGCTCCAGGTAATGATCGGAACCGGGATGATTCGGGCCGCCTCGCCGGGCTGGAGACGCAATCCCTCGCCCGGTCCGGCGTAGGAGACTGCCGCTTCGCCGTCGACGTAGAGCGGCGTTACATCGATGGGCTTGTCGCCCCTGTTGCCTATGGAGAAGTAGACCACGTCGCAATGCCCAAGATCGGGCGCGTCGAGCCCGTTTGCGGCGATGTCGGCGAAGGACACCGCGCCGGCCGGGATCTTGTCCCTAGGGTAAGCCGGGCAGGCAATATCGTCCGGCGCCTTGGCGTCGGCCGCGGGTGCCGGCAATCCGGGGCGAAAGAGCCAGGCGTCTATGGTCAGCGCGCCGCGTACGGCCTTGTCATCGATGGTGTCCGAGATCCGGATGAGGTTCTGCGCCTTGGCGAGGCGGGTCAGGATCTGGAGGACCCGCGCCGTCGCCTTGGTCGGGTCACTGAACGCGGAGATCGGCACCGAAGGCGAGTGGGCGCGGCCCTCGGTGGTCGGCGGATCGCCGCCAGGGGTGAGCCAGAGGCGCCCGTCGGAGATGAAAAGGCCGACGTCGGCGGCGTTGCCCGGCGGGACGAAATTGAAGGCGATGGTCTCGCCGGTCTCTGCGGCTATGGCGTCGAGCGCTACGAGGACGTCCCGGCTCCCGGCGTCCGTGGCGCTCGCCGGATCGGGACGGGCAACGGTGAAGGTGAAAGCCACCGCCGGCTCGACCAGGGTCGCGACAAGCAGCCGGCCTTTGGCGAGCCTGGTGAAATCCGGCGCAGCGAGCCCGTCATGCTCCACCGGCTCGATGCCGGCGACAGCCGTGCCGACATCGGTGACCCGGACGTAGCCGGCGATCTCAGCTTTGGCATCGTCGGCGCGCACCAGGGAATAGACCGAGCCGACGGCGAGACCGTCGACAACACCGCCCTCGATCTCCGGCTGCTCGCCGGCGAGGTCGATGGCGTAGTGGCGGGGGCCAGTATCGTCCTTGCCGAGGACCGGATCGGCGAGGTCGCCCTCGAAAAGGGGCACCGGCGCCTGCGCGCCCCAGCTCTGGTAGCCGCCCATGACGGCGAAGGCGAGGTCGCGATAGGTGGCGGCGCGTCCGGTACGAAGCGCCTGGGCGAGGGCAAAAGTGAGGACGCCGTGAGGACGCTTCTGAACCCCCTTTATCATCGCCTTCGGCAGATTGCGCTGGAGCGCCAGCTGGTCGGGATGTGCCGCGTAGAAGGCGACGTAGTCTCCCTCCCCTTCCCCCGGCGCCCCGGCGTCTTCGATGGTGCTCTGCTTCCGCGCCGGTCCGCCGCCGGCGGAGCGCAGCTTCGGCGCACGGGCTTCCGCAGCGGCTATCGCCTGCGCCGGAATGCCGAGGGCGGCGGGCTCGACCTTTCGCACCTGATCGCCCGGCTCGCCAGGGCCAGCGGCGCTGCGGGTCAGCGTGCCGGAATGGCAGGCGTCGACGATCAGCCAGACGCTCGCGCCCGTGGCGCGAATGGCCCGCACCGCCGCGCCCAGTTCGTCGTCGACAAGAGCGTTATCGACGGCCGCGTTACCGTCGTCCCACCTGCCGATATCGATGGGGAGGAATATCTCGTTGAGGCCGTCGGCCTCCGGATCGGGCGACTTTTCCGGCTGGTTCTCCGGCTCCTGGGAGCCGTGGCCCGACAGGTAGACGATCGCGGTGTCGCCCTTGCCGACCTTGTCGCGCAGACCTGCCAGGGCGGCCATAATGCCTGCCTTGGTGGGCGCGCCATCGGGCTTGCGGTCGATCCACGTCTCTTCGAGGCCGTCGGCGAGGACGGTCATGTCGCCATCGGCGATCCCCAGATCGCGCAAGGTTTCGATCATCAGGGCGACGTCGTTTTTCGGACCGACAAGCTGGAGATCGCCCACCGATGCCGCCGGATAATTCGAGACGCCGACGAGGAGCGCCTCGGTCCGGGCCGCCGCCGGCCCACATAGCGCCACGAACGCCAGGCACGCCAAGGCGGGCAGAAGGCTCCTCATGCGATCGGCAGTCCTCGACATTTCCCGCAATCCCTCGCTCGACGGCGGCGATTCCCGCCACTATGACCTGTCGCCGGCTGCGTATCTGTGACAAATCCGGTCATCTCCCGCCAGCGGGGGGCCGTGGGTGGACACCGGGTTCGCCTTTGCCCAAGATTGCCGCGATTTGATGTAATTCGGTGAGCCGTGACCCAGCCCTTTCGCTTCCCAGCCGCCCTGCTCGCCACACTTGCCCTCAGCGGTTGCGTGTCGGCGATGAACTCGCCGATCAACGAATTCACGGTCGAAGAGACAAATGTCGTGCAGACCTTGCCGGAGGGGCAGGACAGCAATGACACGACGATCGTCGGACTGGCCTTTTCCGGCGGCGGTACGCGGGCGGCGGCGTTTTCGTATGGGATGCTGAAGGGGCTGGAGGCGACGCCCCTGCCGAACGACCCGAGCGGTCGCTCGATGCTCGATTCGGTGCGCTTCATCTCCGGCGTGTCGGGCGGCTCGATCATGGCCGCCTACTACGGACTGAAGGGCAAGGCCGGGTATGGCGACTTCCGCGAGCGGTTCCTCATCCGCGACGCCGAGGTCAACATGCGGAAATCGTATGCCAGCCCGACCAATCTGCTTCGGGCGATGGGCGGCGGCGTCAACGACAAGAGCACCTTCGGCAAGTGGCTCGACCAGAACGTCTATGGCGGGGCGCGTTTCGCCGACCTCAAGCGACCCGGCGCACCAATCATCTGGATCAACGCCTCGGATCTCTACAACCGCACGCCCTTCATCTTCAGCGAGGAGACGTTCGCGGCACTGTGCAGCGATCTCGACCGGCTGCCCTTGTCCGAAGCCGTCGCAGCCTCTTCCGCGGTGCCCGTGGTATTCACGCCGATCGTGCTGGAGGCCTATGGCGAACGCTGCAACTACCATCCGCCCGGCTGGCTGGAGACGGCGCGCAACAACCCGTCGGCGCCGGCGTCGCTCCGGGCTTTCGGCCAGGCACTGGAGAGCTATCGCGACGCCGACAAGCTGAAATTCGTCAAGCTCGTCGATGGCGGCATCACCGACAATTTCGGCGTCACGGGCGTGTCTCTTGCCCGCGCCGCGTCGCAGACGCCCTACGGGCCGCTGAGCCCGCGCGAGGCGGTGAAGGTGCGACGCGTCGTCTACCTCGTAGCCGATGCCGGCACCGCGCCGGAAGCGGCCTGGGGTGCGACGGTCAAGGGTCCGGGGCTCAGCGAACTGGTTATGGCAGTCACCGACACGGCGATCAAGAATTCGGTCCGCGACGGCTTCGACGCCTTTCGCCTGACCATGGACAACTGGCAGAAAGACCTCATCGAGTACCGCTGCTCGCTGAAGCAGAGCGAGGTCAAACGCCTGCGCGGCTCGCTCGACGGCTGGAATTGCCGCGACCTCAAGTTCTTCATCGGCACGGTCAACTTCGACGATGTCGACCCGGCGAAGCGGGCGGCGCTCAACAAGGTGGCGACGCGCCTCGCGCTGCCGAAGCAGGAAGTCGATCTGACAATCGCCGCCGGCACCGAGGCGCTGCGGAACGAGCCGAGCTTCATCGGCGCGCTGCGCAGCATGGGCGGCGTGGCCACGTCCGGCAAGGACCGGATGCTGCCGGGCTCGGTGGCGACGCCGCAACCCTCGCAGATGACGGTCACGCAATAGCACTCAGTAGCGCGACGAGACGCTCATCGAATCCGGTGGAGCGCCGGTGACGGCCGCCCAGGCGATGTCGACGAACAACAGGTAGCGGAACTTGTCGCGGCGAAGGAGTTGCAGCGACCCGCCGTCGGTCGCGTTGGCATCGGCGAAGGACAGGCGCGCGGCGATCGAGGCAGCCTGACGCATCAGGCGGAATGCGTCGCGGGTGTCGCCGCCAAGCGCCAGCGTGTAGGCGATCTGCCAGAGGCGCTGGGCGTCGACATAGGTTGCGCTGATGATCATCTGCTCGGCAAGCGGCAGGTAAGTCCGTGCCACGGCGGCGGCGCCTTCATAGGCGCCGAAATCGCGCGGGTCGGTCAGGTCGCTGATGCCGCCCCAGCTCAGTTCGCCAGCCACGTCGAGCTTGACCGAGGCGCGAAGGGCCGAAGCTTCGGCGGTCTTCCCGGCGCTGTCGAGATAGGCGGCCCGCTGCAGTACTGCGACTGGCTTCGGCGCCGCTATTGCCGCCACAAGTGCGGCCGCGTCGTCGTAGCGACCTCCGCGGGCGGCAACCCGAGCCCGCGCCAACAATGCCTCCTCATCGCCTGGAGAGGCCTCGACCAGCGCCTTGGCAACGCGGTCGGCCTCCGCGTCGTAGCGGGCGTCAACGAGGTCCTGGATAAGCACTCGTGCCGTATCGGCATCGCCGAAGGAGAACATCGTCTCTATGGCCTCGCCGTAGGCTGCCCTCGCCCCCGGATCGCGGAGGTGCCAGAGCGCCCGGGCGCGCAGGCGCGGCGCCTCGAGCGCAATGCTGCGCAGGTAATACTTGTCGGGCTCGGCCCTGGAGGCGGCGAGCGCATCGGCGGCGAGCGACGCGGCGAAAGGCACCAGCCGGGCATACTCGCCGGCCTTGAGCATCAAAACCGCGACTGCCTCGCGTCCGGTGATCACCTCCGACGGTTCGACGCCGCTCGCCACACGCAGGTCGATCAGCCGCTGGTAGTATTCGATTGCCTTCCATGGGCGATCGTCGCCGTTGGTGACGGCCCTCGACCGAAGGGCGTAGATGACCTCCTCGGAAGTCTCGCCAAAGGTCTCCTCGGCGAACGTCACAGCCGCCGCATCGGCGGCATCCGCGACCCTGAAATATCCGACCGCCGGTCCGAAGGCCGCATACACCACCTCGCTGGCCGCATTCGCCTCGCCGGCGATCGCCCTGATCGCATCGGCGCCGCAGGGTAGCGGGCACGTGGCCGCGCGCGCCCGGTATCCGGTCGCGGCGGCCTGGTCGCCGGTGGCATTCGCC
>JBDTLN010000113.1:0-6946 GCA_039934795.1 Bauldia sp.
AACGACGAAGAGCGAGATGCCCTTGGTGCCTTCCGGCGATCCATCCACCCGCGCCAGCACCAGATGGACAATGTTCTCGGCGAGGTCGTGCTCACCGCCGGAGATGAAGATCTTCGAGCCACTGATCGCAAAGCTGCCGTCGGCGTTCGGCGTCGCCCGGGTGCGGATCATGCCGAGGTCGGTGCCGGCCTGCGGCTCGGTCAGGTTCATCGTCCCGGCCCAGGCGCCGGAGACCAGCTTCGGCAGATAGAGTTTTTTCTGCTGCTCATTTCCGTGCAACGTGATCGCGGCGATGACGCCCTGGATCAGACCGGGATACATGCCGAAGGCCATGTTCGCCGAGGCGACGAATTCACTGATCGCGGCGGCGAGCACATAGGGCAGGCCCTGGCCGCCATATTCCGGGTCGCCGGCAAGGCCGATCCACCCGCCCGCCCTGTACTGGTCGTATGCCTCCTTGAATCCCTTCGGCGTCGTCACGCTGCCGTCGTCGTGGCGGGTGCAGCCCTCCACGTCGCCGCTGCGATTGAGCGGATGGAGAACCGCCTCGCAAAACTTCGCGCCTTCGCTGAGAACCGCCGCTACCACGTCGGGCGTTGCTTCGGCGAAGCCGGGAAGGTTGGAGTGGCGCTGCAGACCGAGCACGTCTTCAAGGATGAAGAGCGTGTTGTCGACGGGCGCCTTGTAGATAGTCATCGGCAACCTCCGAAATCAGGCCCGAGAGAACCCGCCGGCCCGCCACCGCGCAAGCGAAAAGACGGCGCTGCGGCCGACACTGCAGATAGGTCTTCGGAGACGAAATCTTAAGTCTCGTTACCGAATTACCTCGCGGCGCGCCGGGGGTTAACCCGTTGTTTACCATGTTTGACGAACTCTCACCCCTGACCGGAACGGGCGCTGATTCCGTGTGCGCCCGAAATGCGACAGGCGGGGCGTCGCTTTCCGGACAAGGGGTCGGACTATGAAATCGGGTGTTCCGTGGAGCATCGGCGGCATCGACGAGGAAACCCGGGACGCGGCGCGGACGGCTGCCGAGCAGTCGGGCCTGTCAGTCTCGGAGTGGCTGAACAGGGTGATCGCCGAACGGGCAGGAAGCCTCGGTGCCGCGCCGCAACGGAACGAGACCGAAGGCGACGAAGGCGATCGCACTCTTGGCGAGGCGGTCGAAAAGCTCACCCGGCGCGTGCGCGCCATGGACGACGCCTCCCGTTCGACATTGTCGGGGCTGAAGGATCGTCTCGATGAGATCGAGCAGGGCCTCGATGCGCTCCCCCGGCTCCGTCGCGGCAGCGGCGAGCGCTCGCGGGTCGTCAAGGCGATTGTCGCCCGTGTCGCTGATCTGTCGCGCGAAATCGACAACGCCGACGAGAATGCCCGCCGCATGGTCGAGGGCCTGCGCGACCGCGCCGCGGCTCCCCGGGCAAAGTCGGTGGCGCCAGGCCTTGCGACCGTCAACGACGCCATCCGCGATCTCGACGAGCGCATCGCCTCCATGTCCGGGCAAATCAAGCCCGCATTGCGATCCGCCAACCCGGATCGTCTGGACGAAGTCCGCAGCCATCTCGACGCCCTGCTGGCCAAGGGGCCGCAGCCGCCCGCGCCGCGCCCGGGTCGCAATTCTCTCGACGCGAGCCTGCGCTCCCTCGAGGCGCGCATTGACGATGCGAGGGCCCGCCTCGCCAGGGTCGCCAATCCGGGATCGCCGACCGAAGACGATCGCAAGCGCCGGATCGAAGCGCAACTCGCCGACATCGCCGGCCTGATCGGCGCTAAAGAACCCCTTGCCGCGGCGCCGGCCCGCGAGCCGTCAGTCCGAGCGGCGGCTGCACCTGTCGAGGATCTTGCCTCCGCCATCGCGGAGATATCAGCCCGCCAGCAGATGCTCGACGAGCGCAGCGAAACGCGCGCCGAGATGATCGGCTCGGTCACCTCCCTGCACCACGAAATCGCCGGTCTTGCCGAAAAGATGGCGGCCTTCGGGCGCATCGGCGCCGAAGACAAGCGCGCCTTCTACGATCTCGTCCGTCGCATCGATGCGCTGGCCGCCGAAAAGCCTCTCGATCGCAATCTCCTCTCATCGATCCGCGGCGACATCGACGCGCTGCGCGGGGTGATCGAGGACGGCCCCGGACAAGCCGGCATTGTCGAGCGCCTCGACAGCCTTCTCGACCGCACCCCCGAGCGCGGCCGGCTCGACGCCCTTGGGGCGGAGGTCGCTGCGCTCCGCGAGGCGCTGGAGGCGGCCGATAGCCCGCGCGCCATCGCCCGTCTCGAAATGCGCTTTGCCGAACTCGCCCGTGGCGTCGAGTCTGCCATCAACGGTGACAGCAAGGCGCGCCTGCAGGCCGAGAGGGAAAGCCTTGCACGTCTGGAGACGACCCTTAATGAAGTCGCCGCCCGCGTCGACGGGCTGCTCGACCGCGCCGCGGCGCCCGACGCCATTGCCGCCATCCACGACCGCATCGCCGGAATGGCGGCGCGCCTGGAGGACATCGACGCGTTCCAGCGCGGCGCGGCCGCGGCGCTCGACGAGATCAAGGCCGAGCTCGCGGCGCTGCGCCACGAAGTAGCCGGCCGGGCGCCGCGCACCGACCAGATCGAGCAGCGCCTGACCGATCTTGCATCACGCCTCGATGCGCCGCCGCGCGGCGATCAGCTCGAGCGCCGCGTCGCCGAGCTGGCCACGCGCCTCGACAGCGTTTCGGGCGGCAATAGCGACGCCGACGCTCTTGCCGAACTCGAGGCGCAGGTCGCCTACCTCGCGACCGAGCTGGAGCGCGTGGTGCCGCGAACCGCAGCCCTCGAACATGTCGAAGACAATCTGGCGCGCCTGCAAAGCCTCCTCTCCGAGAATCGCCAGGAGTCTGTCGAGGCCGCCCGTCTCGCCGCCCGCGAAGCCGTGACCCAGCTTGCTGGCGACCGCGTCGACGGTGAGATCGTCGCCGCCCTGAAGTCGGATCTCGACACGATCCGCAATGCCGCCGGCAGCTCGGACCTCCAGACGCGCCAGACCCTCGGCGCCGTCCATGACACGCTCACCAGGGTTGTCGAGCGCCTGAGCCGCCTTGAAGCAAGCGAAACCATTGCGCCGCGGTCGGCCGCACCGGAGGCGCGCACGGTCATGCCGCGCGCCGACAGCGCTATCGAGAACTGGGTCGCGGCAGGCGTGCCGCCGGTTCCGGAGGATCACCGTCCGCTCGAACCGGGATCGAGCAAGCCGGACCTTGCCGCACTTCGCGAACTGACCAAGACCGTCTCCGATGCTCCGCGCGAGAAGCGGACCGCGGACCGCAAGGCCGACTTTATCGCCGCCGCTCGCCGTGCAGCTCAGGCGGCGGCCGCGGAAACGCGGGCAAGCGAGCCGGCGGAAGGGGAGCCGCTGGAGACGAGGGCAGGGGCCTTTGCCCGTATCGGCCAGGCGATCCGCAATCGCCGCCGCCCGCTGCTCCTCGCTGCCGCTGCCATCGTTCTTGCTATCGGCGCGCTGCAGATATTCGGTGACCGGATCCCCTCGGCCGTCGAAACCGCCGTAAGCGAGGAACCGCTGATCGCGCCGGCCGATTTCGCCGTCGCTCCCGCGCCGGCCGAACCCGCCGCGCGCGCAGAGGTCGCAGCGCCAACGGCAGACGAGCCGGCGCTCGCGATCGCCCCAGCGGACCCCGCTAACTCAGTAGCTTTCGCCGATCCCGATGCCTTCGAAAGCCGCTTCGGCGATGCGCCGCCGACCCCGGCCGTCGGGTTTACGGCTGAGGCCGAAGCTATCCCGCAACCGCAAGCGGTCGAGACGAGGACGGCTTCGCTTGCCGGAGCGCTGCCGGCGCCCAAGCAAGTTGCGCCCATGGCCGATCCCGGCATCGGATCGTCCTACCTTCTCAACGCCGCGGCGGCCGGCGATCCCGCTGCCGCCTTCGAGGTCGCCGTCCGCTATGCTGAAGGTCGGGGCGTACCCGCCGACCTCGCCAAGGCCGGCGAGTGGTACACCCGTGCCGCCAACGGCGGCGTCGCCGTGGCGCAGTACCGGCTTGGCAGCCTCTACGAGCGCGGCCAGGGCGTCGCCAAGGACACCGCCGCCGCCGTCCGCTGGTACCAGCGCGCTGCCGACCAGGGCAATGTCGGCGCCATGCACAATCTCGCAGTTCTGATGAGCGGCGGCATCGACGGCGCACCGGACCACGCCAAGGCCCTGCAATGGTTCCAGACCGCCGCTTACTACGGCGTCAAGGACAGCCAGTTCAATCTCGGCGTCATCTATGCGCGCGGCATCGGTGTCGATGCCGACACCGACGAGGCCTACAAATGGTTCGCGGTTGCCGCCGCACAGGGCGACAGCGATGCCGCCACGCGCCGCGACGAGATTGCCAGGACCATGACTCCCGACGAAGTCGCAGCGGCGCGTGCCACGGTGGCGACATGGCGCGCCAGGCCTGCCTTGCCGGAAGCCAATGCCGTGGCGGCGCCGGAAGGCGGCTGGGATGAGCCCGCCGGCCTTGTCAAGGACGGCGATCAGCGCCGGCTGGTAATGAAGATCCAGGAATTGCTCGCCGAGCAGGGTTACGATCCGGGTCCCGCCGATGGTCTTCCGGGCCAAAAGACCAAGGAGGCGGTTCGTGCCTTCCAGAAGACGATCGGCGCCGCCGCGACCGGTGAGATCGATCGTCAGTTGGTGACCGCCCTGGCCGGCCAGAACTGATCCGATTCGGCCCGGAATCCAAGGGCCGCTTGGCATTTCGCGTTGACAGCCGCGCATAGCGCGCGCTTTATCCGCCGCAATTTACGACCCGTGGCCCGGCCGCGCGTCGCCCAACCCGATTCGGCCTCGCCTCGTGCAAATCTACCTGCCCATAGCCGAGCTGTCGGTGAACATGCTCATCATTTTCGGCATGGGCGGTGCCGTCGGGTTCCTCTCCGGCCTGTTCGGCGTCGGCGGTGGCTTCCTGCTGACGCCCTTGTTGATCTTCTCCGGCATCCCGCCGGTCGTCTCCGTCGCCACCGTCTCCAGCCAGATCGTCGCCTCGTCGGCGTCCGGCGCGCTGTCTTACTGGCGCCGCCGAATGATCGACATGAAGCTTGCGATGGTACTGCTTTTCTCCGGCATCGTCGGCACCGCGATCGGCGTGTTCGTCTTCAACGGCCTGCGCAAGCTCGGCCAGCTCGATCTCATAGTCTCGCTCGCCTATGTCACGTTCCTCGGCTCCGTCGGCGGCCTGATGCTGACCGAGTCCGTGCGCGCCATCATCGACGCGCGTCACGGGCGTCCGGCACCGCTCCGCCGGCCCGGCCAGCACAACTGGATCCATGGCCTGCCCTTCAAGATGCGCTTCAAGCGCTCCAAGCTCTATGTCAGCGCCATCCCGATCGTGGCGCTGGGCATCGCCATCGGGTTTCTTGGCGCTCTCCTCGGCATCGGCGGCGGCTTCATCATGGTCCCCGCCCTCATCTACCTGTTGCGCGTGCCCACCAACGTCGTCATCGGCACTTCGCTGGTTCAGATCGTCGGCACCATGGCCGTCGCCACGGTTCTGCACGCCGTCGGCAGCCAGTCGGTCGATGCCGTTCTCGCCGTCATCCTGATGATCGGAGGCGTGATTGGCGCCCAGTTCGGCGCCCGGGTCGGCCAGAACATCCGCGGCGACCAGTTGCGCGCGCTGCTGGCCCTCCTCGTCCTCGCCGTAGCCATCCGCTTCCTCATTGGTCTCGTCGTCCCGCCGGACGAGCGCTTCACCCTCGAACTCGTCTCGGGAGGCTTTGTCCCGTGACCCGCGCGGTTCTCCTCGCTACGGTCGTGCTCGCCGGCCTGACCGGCGAGGCTGGCGCCGAGCGCCTGACGATTGCCCTGTCGACGCCGGAGGTGAAGATCAATTCGAACTTCACCGGCACCAGCCTGACAATTTTCGGCGTCGTTGAGCGGGACGCCGCCACAGTCGGAAGAACCACCGCCGGATATCAGGTCGCGGTCGTGGTCAGGGGGCCGGGCGAGAGCGTCGTCGCACGGCGCAAGGACCGGGTGCTCGGCGTTTGGGCCAACAATGCGTCTCAGACCTTTCTCAGCGCGCCGTCGTTCTACGCCGTGGACACCTCCACCGGGCTTTCCGACCTGGCTCCCGCCGAGCAGCTCCGGCGCCTGCAAATCGGATTTGAGAATATCTCCCTCATCGACGCCCGTTCAACTGCCTCGAGCGATGCTGACCAGACAACGTTCCGCGAAGCGTTCCTGAGGTTGAAGGAACAGTCCGGCCTCTACGCGATGTCGACCGGGGTCGACTTCATCGGCGATACGATCTTCCGCGCCACCGTCTGGATTCCCGCCAACGTACCTGTCGGCCACTATGCCGCCGTTGTGACGCTATTTTCCGATGGAACGCCGCTCGCCACTGCGGAGGATCGGATCTTCATTTCCAAGACGGGCTTTGAGCGGTTCATGTTTGCGGCCTCGCGCCAGAGCGCGCTCGTTTACGGCCTCGCAACGGTCATCCTGGCGCTCTTCACCGGCTGGTTGGCTGGAGTTATTTTCCGGCGCGACTGAGTGCGGCCTTGCAATTGCCGGCCGGCCGGCCGCATGTTCGGCGACTGAAGGGACGTCAGGGCCAATGCCGGGTCTTTACGATAGGGCGTCAAACCTCGTCCGCCGAATCTACAACCGGCGGATCGACGCGCCCGCCATTCTCGACATCGGGGCGGATTTTCCAAACGCCGTCAGGTTCGTTACCGCCTGGCGGGCGATCCGCGACGAGGCGATCGCCGCGCGCATCGACCGCATGCCGCGCTTCCACGAACTTATGCCGGAGCAGGCCGATATCTCGGCGAATGACGGCCGCGACTGGCGCATGCTGATTCTCAAGGCCTATGGCGTCGACGTGCCGGAGAACATCGCTCGCGCGCCAACGATGAGGCGGCTGCTGGAAGAGTGTCCTGAGGTCAAGTCGGCGATCGTCTCCTTCCTCGCCCC